>NZ_JARVGN010000530.1 GCF_029762515.1 Methanocalculus sp.
GATTGGGGAGCCCTACGACTACTACGCCCGGTTCATGCCCGACATGGATGACCTCCGCAAGTGCGCCTACTGGATGGCAACCGGCTCGGGCAAGACCTTCCTCATCCACCTCGCCTACCTGCAGTTCCAGCACTACAACAGGGGCCAGTATCGCCTAGATATCGACCGCATCCTCCTCATTACCCCCAATGCAGATCTCTCCGCCCAGCACCTCAGGGAGATGAAGAAAAGCGGCATCCCCTGTACCGAATTTGATGCCACCGGGCTTAGCGGCTACTTCCAGCAGCACCATGCCGAGGCCGTAAATGTCATTGAGATCACCCGGTTCACCGAGGACAAACAGGACGGGGGTCTCAGACGGGTGGATATCGAGAGCTTCGGTAACAAGAACCTCGTCTTCGTGGACGAAGCGCACAAGGGCAGTGGCGGCGAGAAGTGGAAATCATTCCGGAGCGAGGTCGCCCGGGAAGGCTTCACCTTCGAGTACAGCGCCACCTTCGGACAGGCGGCGGCTGGCGGCAGCGGCGACGAGGACAACCTCGCTGCGTTTGCTAAGACCATCCTCTTTGACTACTCCTACCCGCACTTCTACAACGACGGCTACGGCAAGGAGTACCGTATCCTCAACGTCAACAAATCCGCCTATGAAACAGATCGTGTGCTCCTTGCCAACCTTCTCACCTATTACGAGCAGAAACTGGTCTTTGAGGATATAAAAGACGTAGCCACCGCCGAGTATAACATCGCCGACCCGCTCTGGATTTTCGTGGGGAGCAGGGTCAACGTCTCCGGCACCAAGTCTGACGTCCTCACCGTTGTCCGGTTCCTGCAGAAGGTCCTCACCGAGCAGGATTGGGTGGTGCAGACCACCGATGAGTTTCTCCGGGGAAAATCCGGACTCATCCACGAGAAGACCAAGCACGACCTTTTCGATCCCGCCTTCCCGGAGCAGCGCCTGCGCTACCTCCGCGGACGGGGCTTGAGCGCGGAGGAGATCTACGGCGATATGCTCAGCCGCATCTTCCGGTGCACAGAGCCTGCAGGTCTCACCTTAGTCCAGCTCAAGAACACCGACGGGGAGATAGGTCTCAAGAGCGGCGACAATGACTTTTTTGGAGACATCTATGTCGGAGATGCCCCGAAGTTCATTAAAATCGTCGAGGAACACGAACCGCAGATCATCGTAGAGAAGATCGATCATCGGTCACTGTTCCGCACCATCGACGACCCGAAATCCACGGTGAACCTGCTCATCGGTGCCAAGAAATTCATCGAAGGCTGGG
>NZ_JARVGN010000531.1 GCF_029762515.1 Methanocalculus sp.
TATCCGGTGTGATCCGGGCATACAGCTCTGCCACCTTCTTACGGTCATCCAGATGGATAAAGGAGTCTATCCGCTTCCCAAAGACTTCATCCCGGCTCTTTCCGAGGAACCTGAGATATGCATCATTTGCAAAGAGTATGGTTCTGTCAGGGAGGAATCGAACAATGAACTCATCCATATCAGACACTACAAGACGGTACCGCTGCTCGCTCTCCCGAAGCTCCTCTTCAGCCTTTTTCCGTTCCTGTACCTCCAGAAGAGCCTGATCTTTCATTTTTCTTACAGATCGTATCTCGGAATCAAGCTCTGTGACATCCTCGATGATGATCATTGCAGAGGAGTGATCCTGATCGCTTCCGGGATACCGGATAACAGAGGTCTGCTGGACTCGGAGCATCCCGTCAGCTTTTCTACAGGGAATAAATGATGTATGGAGCTGGGAAGAGAAGACTGCCGGAGGACCGCCATCCAGCACCTGTTCGATCCGGGTGCGGTATGCCGGAGTGTTGAGATCAGGGTACAGATCAAGGAGGTTTTTCCCAACCACCCCCTCAAAAGAGCGACCGCTCCATTCAGCAAGGGTTCTGTTCCAGAGGACAATGGTCATCTTCCGATCAAGAACACAGATCCCAACGGGGAGTGCATCTGAGAATTCTATTATGACAGAGAGGCTATCGTGCTGGCTCACGGCTGTTTATCCCCTTGCAATCTCCCTTACCCTTCTGATGAGAGTTTCAAATGATTCTGCCCCCATGATAATGAGAATCTTTCCCTCAATATTCAAATTCCGGATGAACATATGGGTCTCTGCAAGCAGGACTGCCTCCCGGTGCTCCTGCCTGACATTCTGAATAAGGGCAGGAATATCCGCTTCACTGTATGTAGGAAGCGAATAGGTAAGCTGACTTTTGAGCACATTGGTAATCGAGCCCATAACGCCGTTGATCAGAATATTTCCAACCTCCTTGAGCGTTTCTGCCTGTATTGAGCTGAATGCCCCTTCATAGCCATCATCTGCTGACTCTTCCCCGGTGATCGCATCTATGAGGATATGAGCACTCTCTGCCGGGAAGATCGAATATGTCATTCCGGAAAATACTCCATTAAAATCAAGAGAAATAGCAGAGTATCGCTCTGTACCTATCTGGGAGATGATCTGCCCGGACTCTTCCTTCGAATAGATGCTGATATTTGGTATCGTGAGCTCGATTGTTGATCCGGTCATCTCGGAGAGGATGCCTGCGGCTTTCCCGACACCGATATTCACCAGTTCACGGATACC
>NZ_JARVGN010000532.1 GCF_029762515.1 Methanocalculus sp.
TGATGAGGCACTCCTCCTCCACGAGCAGCATCGGGGAAAGATCGAGGTGCGTGGCAAGGTGCCGGTGAAGAACCGGCATGATCTGAGTGTTGCCTATACTCCCGGTGTTGCCGAGGTTGCCAGGAAGATTGCTGCTGATCCTGAGTGTGCATACCGGTATACGCTGAAAGCAAATACCGTGGCTGTTGTCAGTGATGGATCAGCGGTGCTTGGCCTTGGAGATGTCGGAGGGTTTGCGGCGATTCCTGTCATGGAGGGAAAAGCGCTTCTCTTTAAGGATTTTGCAGGTATAGATGCGTTCCCTATCTGTTTTGAATCCAAAAATGTCGATCTCGTGGCTCATATAAGAAATATCGCTCCGGTATTTGGCGGGATCAACCTGGAGGATATCGCGGCTCCCCGGTGTTTTGCGATTGAGGCTGCCCTCCAGGATATCGGCATACCGGTGATGCATGATGACCAGCATGGAACTGCGGTTGTTGTGCTCGCCGCATTGATCAATGCATGCAGGGTGCAGAAGAAGAGCCTTGCCGAACTCAGGATTGTAATCAGCGGTGCCGGTGCGGCAGGTACTGCCATAGCCCGCCTTCTCAAATGCGTCGGGATAAGCGATTGCACCTGTATCTCGGTGCGGGATATCATCGTCTGCGACAGGCAGGGGATCATCCACAGGGGGCGGCGTGATATCCTCTCGATCCCTCATAAGTACCTCCTTGCCCATGAGACGAACGAAGAGAACCGGACAGGCGGGCTTTCCGAGGCTCTCGTTGGTGCCGATGCCTTCATCGGCGTATCCGGACCCGGACTTGTCACGCAGGATATGGTCCGATCGATGGCAAAACATCCAATAATCTTTGCGATGGCAAATCCAGTTCCTGAGATTCTGCCTGAAGAGGCAAAGGCAGCGGGTGCCGGGATCATTGGAACCGGCAGGAGCGATTATCACAACCAGATTAATAATGTCCTTGTTTTCCCGGGGATATTCCGTGGTGCGCTGGATGTGCGTGCGACACGGATCACCGACGAGATGAAGATCGCCGCTGCCCATGCCATTGCAGCATATATTCCGCATCCGACAAAGGAGTACATACTCCCCTCTGTCATCGATCGCGGGGTGAGCAGGGCGGTGGCAGCGGCAGTTGCAGAAGCCTGGACCCTCTCATGCACCAGGGAGTCTTTTATCTGATTGCACCCATCTTTTCTATAGCATGAATGCCGGTGATAAGAAGTTCCCGATTTATCTTCTGCTGCTGGTGGCAGTCTTCCTCCTTGGATCGGT
>NZ_JARVGN010000533.1 GCF_029762515.1 Methanocalculus sp.
CGGCCTTGTCATCGCAGATGTCTCGGGAAAAGGCGTCTCGGCTGCACTCTTTATGGCGCTCTCACGAACTCTTGTGAGGGCCAGCACAGCAGACGAGCCATCTCCTGCAACAGCTATCACCCAGGCAAACAGGCTCATCTATGAAGACTCAAAGACGAGCATGTTCGTCACCCTCTTCTATGCTATTCTGGATGCCAACAAGAAGACGCTCACCTATGTCAACGCCGGACACAATCCACCGGTCTTCCTGCGTGGTGACGATCATTCGATCACGCTCCTGAAAGCAGAAGGCATTGCCCTTGGCGTCATTGAGGATATCGAACTTGAAACCGTTGAGATACCCCTGCATGAAAATGATCTCCTCGTCCTCTATACAGACGGGGTAACCGAAGCAGAGAACAAAGACGATGAGCTCTATGGAGAAGAGCGGCTTGAGGCAGTGCTCGGAGGAATCCAGGGCGAGACGGCGGCCGGGATCATCGCCTCAATCATCGAGGATATCAGTGCATTTGCCGGGGATAATCCACAGTCTGATGACATCACCCTGCTCGTTATGAAGACACTCGGGAAGGAGGAGTAGAACAGCATGGAAGACTGGCTCTGCCCCCATTGTGAGAATGTCTTTGTTGTTCTTGATACCTGTGCAACCTGTAGCCCTGCATGCAGGGATACAGCAGTATGCCCCCGTTGCGGTGCAGTCCTCAGGCGGCCAGCCAGGATGGTCTTCTTTGCAGGAATGGAAGACGAATAATTATACTCCGCCAAACCCGGGAATTGCAATTTTCTTCTCTATCCTCGCGATAACCCGTCCTGCAACTGTTACAAGAGCAAGATAGAAGATTCCGATCAGAATGAAGACCTCAAAGAAGGCAAAATATTTCGTTGCAATAATATTGCCTGCCCCTGTGATCTCGACAACCGTGATCATGTATGCCAGTGACGAGTACTTGATCAGGTAGATGAACTCATTTGAGAGTCCGGGAAGTGATTTTCGCAAAGCCTGCGGGAGTATGATACTCCTAATCGCCTGCACCCTTGACATCCCAAGAGACAGGGCGGCAGTCATCTGCCCGGAGGATACCGATTGGATTCCTCCACGAATATATTCTGAATTATATGCACCATTACAGAGTATGAAGCCGATCACCGCCGAGGTAAATGCGGTGAAGGTGATCCCAAGAGACGGGAGACCGAAGTATATGATGAAGAGGAGAAGGAGGAGCGGGCAACCTTTGAAGAAGAGGACATACCCGTGGCAGAGCCTCGATACAAGCCG
>NZ_JARVGN010000534.1 GCF_029762515.1 Methanocalculus sp.
CTGATGAGGCAGTGATCCTCTCGACAGGCGATCCCCTGCTTGCCGGACTCGGCCATCCCGGTAGCAGGATCATCTGCGGGATATCAAGCCTTCAGGCGGCATTTGCTGCGGTTGGTCTTCCCTGGAGCAATGTTTCGGTGATCGATGCCCATGGAAAAGATCATGCAGAGGCAATTGGTGATGTTGTCATAGATTGTAGAAGAGGGCGTCCCATATTCATCATCGCCGATCCGAAGTTCCCGGTTCACGAGCTGGCAGAGGCCTTGCATGGGATGGATCTCATAATATATATCTGCCAGGATCTGGGGGAAACGGAAGAGCGGATCATCTCCGGCACACCGGAGAATCCCCCGGTTCCTGATTCAAACCTTTTCTGCTGTATCGTGGCGCCCAACCGGACGGAGTGAGAGGGAGATTGTACTCTCTTCAGAAAACTCCGCTATTCTTTTATGGACACGGTCGATCATCCCTCCACTGGTTACAATCACAACCGGCTCCTGCCTGAGTGCATGGAGGATCGAGGCATCGATGACTCCATAAGTGAAGTCTGCTGAAATCTCCGCCCCGGCAAGATGCCGTTTTGCAGTTGTCCCCATCACCCCGATCCTGAGCGAAGAGACCGTCTCCATGAGGTGGGGGAGGCTACCATCAAGTCCGGACGTGCAATCGATCAGGTAGATCGGGGCAGGTGCATGGTGTGTGGCGACGGTGGCTGCCATCTCCTCAATCCGCTGCGCCATCTCAAGCAGTCCCGCAGGGGGGTCGCTCTCCTTCATGATCCCCCGGCAGGCAAGATGGTGGTGGAGCGAGAGGACTGCGGGCTGGGTCAGGTGTGCCCGCCGCATCAGCTCAGCATCGCAGAAGACCGAGCGGGGCGGGGCATGCGTGAGGATCTCACCACCTTCAATCAGCACCACATCATCTGCCCAGGAATAGGCAAGCTCCACGTCATGGGTCGATAGGAGGATCGTCACCCCCTGCTGATTGATCTCTTCGAGGAGATCCATCACCTCCGCAGCACCCGCCGGATCAAGCGAGCTCGTCGGCTCGTCAAAGATCAGGATCTCCGGTTTCATTGCCAGCACCCCGGCGATGGCTGCCCGCTTCTTCTCGCCGCCGGAGAGATGGTGCGGGGGCCTGCGTTCATATCCGGTGAGCCCGACTGCAAAGAGGGCATCCGAGACGGCCTGCCGGATCTCGTCCTCGCCCAGCCCGAGGTTCAGGGGTCCAAATGCCACATCCTGGTACACGGTCGGGGCAAAGAGCTGGGAGTCTG
>NZ_JARVGN010000535.1 GCF_029762515.1 Methanocalculus sp.
GTGGGAGATCGAGTTCCGGGGCTCAAAAAGAGCTGAGATTGAACACCACAGCTTCGCCCTCTACGAGTACATGAGCCGCCTCCGCGAAGCCGGGCTTGAGTTTGTCGCAATGAGCTCTGTCGGCCCCGCCGTTGCGATCATAACCGACAGGACTGAAGTGGAGATGCAGGCGATTGTCAGGAAGATCGGCCTTGAGATCGCAGTAACAACCGGGATCGACAACGAGGGTGTGAAGGTCTTCCCCCCGGCATAAGGGGGGGATCCGGATCTCTTTTTACCCTTTCGTCAGATCGGGAAGAACCAATCTAAGGATCTCTGCTGAGGATCATTACACATTTTTTTAGTTAGATTGTCATACGAGGATTGGAATGGGATATACTCATTTAGAAAAGGTAATCCTGAGTGAAATAAGAGACTTGCCTCCTCATTATCAGAGGATACTCCTGGATATCATCCGACTTATGAAGACGGGTTGCACATCGATCAAAAGAAAACATGATATTCTTGAATTGAAGGGTTGCGGAAAAGAGCTCTGGAAACAAACCGATGCCCAGAAATACATATGCCGTTTACGGAATGAGTGGGATTGAATCTGCTCACGATGTAGAATGAAGAGTACCACGTAAATCTACCCAATACCGATTCACATCATCCAATACACAACCCCCCTCTCCACACAACCAGATCCCCCCACCTTATATCCTCAGCCTCCCATCTTTTTCATCTGGTAGATGAAGCATGAGGATACTCATACCAACTGACTTTTCAGAGTATGCAGATGCAGCTCTTGGAATGGCTTCTGAGATCCCGGATGTCACAGAGGCGGTTCTTCTCCATGTGACTGAAGGGAGAGCGAACGGGAAGGTTAAAGAGAAGCTGGAGAGGGATCAGCTGCTCCTCTCATCCCATGGCATGAATGCCCGTATCAGGATAGTTGAGCAGATCAAAGAACCAATAGAAGCAACGATCAGATCTGTTGCCGAAGAGGATCGGGTCGATTGCATCATCGTCGGTGCACGGGGCAGGGGGAAAGTCGGAAAATTCCTCCTGGGATCAGTATCAGACAACCTACTCCTCAATGTGAGCCGGGATCTCCTGATCATGCAGTATCCCCGTTATGTTAAAAACAGCCAACATCCGGAAATTTTTGATAATCTCCTCATTCCAATTGAGCTCTCCAGCATATCATATGAGATCCTGGCGTTTGTGAAGAGCCTGAATATCAAAGGCCAGATCACGCTCCTTCATGTGACCGATTCCACCGATCATGCTGCT
>NZ_JARVGN010000536.1 GCF_029762515.1 Methanocalculus sp.
CTTCCAAGTGCAATTCCGATTCCATTCAGAAAACCAAATGGTGCAGATACGAGGATTAGGGCAAATGTGACAAGCGCGCCCTTATAGAGGGCTGGCAGCAGGATCTCGAAGTCAAACTGGAGGTCAATCATCTTTGTTCATCAATCATCCTGGAATGTTCCAAGAAACATCCGTGTCCGTGCAAATGCGGGGCTTGTCTGGATATCAGCTGGCGATCCCTTCTCAACGATCGTCCCATGCTCCATAAAGAGGATCTCATTTGCCACCGAGAGGGCAAACCCCATCTCGTGAGTGACGACGAGCATCGTCATCCCTGCCCGTGCCAGCCGCTTCATCACCTCAAGCACCTCCCGTGTCAGCTCGGGATCGAGGGAAGAGGTCGGTTCGTCAAAGAGGATCACCTCCGGATCCATCGCAAGCGCCCGTGCAATCGAGAGACGCTGCGCCTGACCGCCTGAGAGTTCTGCCGGATATGCGTTTGCCTTATCGAGAAGACCTACCTGCTGGAGCTCCTCGAGCGCCTTCTTCCGGGCATCGGCCTTGCTCATCCCCTTCACCCTGATGAGGGCGATCTCAACATTGGCAACCGCTGTCAAGTGATCGAAGAGGTTGAAGTTCTGGAAGACCATCCCGATCTTCTGGCGGAACTGGTTGATCCGCGGGCCGGAATGTGTCACCTCTTCATTATTCAGCCAGATGCAACCGCTATCCGGAATTGTCAGCTGATTGATGCACCGGAGCAGGGTGCTCTTTCCTGTTCCTGAAGGTCCTATGAAGACCTTCGTCTCGCCCCGGCGGACATCAAAGGAGACACCTTTGAGCACCTCGATATCGCCATAACATTTGTGGATATCCTCCACCCTGAGAATGATCTCTCCATCGGTCATCTTATGCATCACCGTGTCCGTATCCTGGAATTTTATATCGGTTCTCAATCCTGCCGAAGATCCACTGCCCGCCATAATTTAAGAGGATGAAGAGGATTGCAACGATAACATAGACCGTCATCGGATCCCCTATTCGTGCGACGATCTGGTTGCCCCTCGTCAGCAACTCTGCCACTCCAATCGCGTAACAGACTGATGAGTCCGTCAAGAGGATCGGGTACTCGTTTGTCCAGCCGGGGAGCGCCCTCCTCAGTGCCTGGGGAAGTACAACGGTTCTGATCGCACAGAAACGCGACATTCCAAGGGATCGTGCCGCCAGCATCTGCCCCTCGCTGATCGAGAGGATCGCACCTCTGAATATCTCCGACTGGTATGCCGCAGTCCG
>NZ_JARVGN010000537.1 GCF_029762515.1 Methanocalculus sp.
TTCCCGCCATCAGCAGGAAGAGAAGGGCATAGTACCCGTCCTGTCCGCTCTGTTCGGATTCACTTGAGATCGAGTACAGCGTGGCGGCAAACATCATGATCGCTGCTGTCAGGATCATGAATGCAGACATCGCATCGATCACAAAGAGGATCCGAATCGGCACACCGCCGGAATCAAATGGTATTGCCTGTGCAGGATCGAAGGCACCGAAGGCGTAGACGATTGTTCCCTGTGTCAGGACTTCCCAGACGAGAAGGAGGGCTGCTGCCACAGTTGCGAGCATCGCAATGATTGCCCATGAGTTGCGCATCCTCTTGCCTGCCAACCCGATGAGTGGCATTGCAAATGCCGCGAGCAGGGGTATGGCGAGTAATAATGCTGCATATTGGCTCATTCCCGAAGCCTCCTGATGTTGTTCGTCTCAACTGACCCATATTTTCGGTAGATCATGATGGCAAAGGCAAGGAGAAGCGCTGTTGTCGCAAATCCGATGACAATGTTTGTGAGGGTCATCGCCTGCACGGTGGGGAGCACCATCTCCCCACCCGGAGCATTGGTAAAGATGGGGGCGATCCCTCCTTCCCGGTACCCGAGGGTAACGAGGAAGAGGTTTGCCGCACCTTCGATGATCGCAAGCCCCATGATCATCTTGATCAGATTCTTCTTCAGGAGAATCGTTGCGATTCCGATGCCTGCGATCAGGACCACAGCCAGGTATGGTATCTGTTCGATCATCAGATCTTCTCCTTTATTCCAGAGAGGAGTGCAAGCAGGATCACGCTGATCGCTCCAACGACTTCAATGCCAACTGCAATATTCATGATTGGGATCAGCCCTCCGGTATTCAGGTTTGCTACACCGGATCCAAATGCAACGATATCACCAAAGATGAATCCACCTGGTGATAACCAGTTAAAGAAGAATCCCGCACCGAGCATCATTGCAGATAATGCAGCAATGATGAAGAGGAGGAGACCGGTTGACTCCAAAGTCTTCATCATCACCTGCCTCACAATTTTTGTGCTCTCAGTATACCTGTATGCCAGAAGGAGGAGGAGAACTCCCGATGCGAGAATGGCACCGCCCTGAAACCCTCCGCCGGGTGTCAGATGTCCATGGATAATAATATAAAATCCATATATCAGGATGAACGGAAAGAGAATATCCGCTGTTGTTTTGACGATAGAACTCATCTGCATTAATCTTCCCTCCGTCTTCGCAGAACGAGGCTGGCACCGAGAGCTGCTGTAAAGAGCACTGCCGCTTCTC
>NZ_JARVGN010000538.1 GCF_029762515.1 Methanocalculus sp.
GTTCGCCGTCTACGGGGGCCATGATCATGGCGGGATTGGAGATACCCCACGGCCCGTTGGTAATATCGGGCGGGACGACAATTTGCTCCTTGAAGACGTAAATCGGGAATTCCTTCGCAAAGGCCCGAAGTTTCAGGTAGTCGGGCGACTTTTCGGTCAGGGGTTGGCCCTTGATCTCCACGTAGGCCCCCAGATGCGGCAACCAGAAATCAGGCAGGTACCACATGCCGTTATCGAGCTGGTAGCCCTCTTTTTCGTATTCGTAGGAAATACCGAGCGCATCGAAGAAGACGGCCCACCGTGCCTCGGCCCGTGACCTGAAATAATACCCGTTGTAGTGGGTTGGGATCGGCCTGACGGTCACGCTTGTTCCTCCTCAATCGAAATTGCACCTGTTTTGAGGAGGTACTTAACCACCACGCGATGGGTGGGTGAGAGGCGTTTGACGTATTCGATGACATCGCCAGCAAACGTTAAATGGCTGGACGGCGTATTATGTCCTGCCAAGTGCTGGCTTTTGGTGAGTTCGGTCACGCGACCTCACCAATACTTTCCATGATGTCGTCAACAGCCTGATTCGGAATTAGAAAGGCGATTCCAACCTTTTCTGCGGGAATTTCTTCCCGCTTAATCAGGAAGTAGAGCGACTGTACGGGGATTCCTGTTCGACATGACGCTTCGATGACGGTGTAATAACCGGGATACCGCTTAACTGCGGTGAATGTTTCGACCATTGTTTCTCATTCTCCTTCATTCTCCTACACCAGTTTAAAGTGCAAACTACATGTATATAAATAGATACGCTTTTTGTAAGCTCCGATTGACAAAAGAAGCTCGCCGTGAAGCGATTGCATATGCAATTGTGAAACACAATTTTGTGAAATTTGTAAGGTGGGGGCAAACAAAAAGAGATGCTTACGGGAAATATTATTCTATTTTGCAGATATATTTTGGATTTTTTGGTCGATCAGCGCATCGAGGTATTCATCGAGATTCCCGAAATCCTTGAACATGGGGTGGGTTTCCACCATCTTTCGGAGTTCTTGTATCTGACAGGCCACTTTTGCATTGAGGGGGGTGCCGCACTGTGCGCAGAAGCTGTTGGTGGGCACGTTCTCGGTGGCGCATATGGGGCAGATTCGCAGTTTCAAAGTATCGTCGGGCTGTTTATCCCCTTCGGTCTCTACTCCGGCGAGTTTGCGGGCGATCCGCTTCTTGTCCTCGGCCCCGAAATGCGAGTACCGTTTCAGCATGGTACTGCCTT
>NZ_JARVGN010000539.1 GCF_029762515.1 Methanocalculus sp.
CATGATAATCGGTGCAGTCGTTGTCGGCCTGATGACACTGGGATACCAGATCTCATTTGCTCCGATCGTCCTCTTTGTCATCGCCATGCTGATAGCGATGGTTGCGATCGTTGTTATTCTGAAAGGATATGCCAACCAGACTGGCAAGGGTGAATAGAGTGAAGATCTGTTGTGCCCAGCTCGGCTCAGTTCCGGAGGCACCAGATACAAATCTTGCCCGTGCAGACGATGCCATACGGAGTGCAGTTGCATCAGGTGCTGATCTTGTTCTCTTTCCTGAACAGTATGCAACCGGGTGGGATCCTTCCTCAACAAAGTATGCCGAGGAGAAAGGAGGTCCGATTGAGTCTGCCTGGTGTCAGATGGCTGAAGACCACGGAGTCTGGATCGTTGGGTCGCAGAGGACACAGTCACCGGTTGGTATCCAGAATACCGCCTTCATTGCAGCTCCTGATGGCTCTGTGCATGCACGATATGCAAAGACACATCTCTTCAGGTATGCGGGTGAAGATCAACATTTTGTGCCCGGAGATCGGCTCTCGGCCTGCTCCTGCGACGGGCTTATGGTCGGCCTTGCCATCTGCTATGACCTGAGGTTCCCTGAACTCTTCAGGCGGTATGCCGATCTCGGGGTTGAGTGTATGCTGGTTCCGGCAGCATGGCCGTGCAGCAGAATTGATATCTTCACACTTTTTCTGCAGGCCCGTGCAGTTGAGAACCAGTATTATGTTGCAGGTGTCTCCCCCACCGGAACAAACCCAATCGATCACTATTGTGGCAGATCGGCAATTGCTGATCCCCTCGGAAAAACCCTCTGCAGCGCAGGGGGGGATGAGGCGTGTATTGTAGCAGATGTGGATGCTGACTATGTTGCATCAGTCCGGAGACGTTTTCCTTTCCAGGATGATGCACGGTATGATCTCAAGGCCTGATACCCTCTCCTTATTATCTTTCGGCTCGAATCTGTAGATATGCATCGTCTCATCTGTATCCATTGCAAAAAGGAATATCCTCCCGATTCTGTGGTGTATACCTGTTCTGCATGTGGGCATCTCCTTGCGGTGGAGTATGATCTGGATGAGATCTCAATCTCCAGATCTGATCTCTCAAACCGCCCCCTTTCAGTCTGGCGGTACCGGGAGCTGCTCCCGGTTGAAATTCCTCCGGTAACACTCCAGGAAGGAGGGACTCCGCTCTACCATCTGAAAAGGATTGGGGAATCGCTTGGTCTTCCGCATCTCTACGCCAAGCATGAAGGGATG
>NZ_JARVGN010000053.1 GCF_029762515.1 Methanocalculus sp.
GATATATTTAACCCTGTAATTGCCGGGTTGCATCCCTGATGGCACAAACCTCTTCACCTTGCACGAAGTACCAGTACTGGATTTTATGCGCATACCAATACGAGACGTAACGCCCACACTTGAGCGTGCCACAATCGCCGGATGGGTTCATGAAGAGCGGGATCTTGGGGGCCTTGCCTTCTTCCTGATCCGGGATCGGACCGGGATCATGCAGGTGACGGTTCCAAAGAAGAAAGTTCCTGAAGAGGTATTAATTGCAATCAAAGAGGTATCACGGGAGTCTGTTGTCCGCGTCTCAGGGATCATCAAGGCAACCGAAAAGGCGCCCGGCGGCCGGGAACTTGTCCCCGAAAGTTTTGAGATCCTCGCAAAGGCGGCCTCCCCGCTCCCCCTTGATGTCGCCGAGAAGGTGCCTGCTGAGATCGATACCCGGCTCGATGCCCGCTTCCTCGATGTCAGGCGGCCGAGGATCGCTGCAATCTTCTCGATCAGATCCCGCGTGATGGAAGCAACCCACAGCTTCCTCTTCAGGGAGGAGTTCCTCCAGATCACTACCCCGAAAGTGGTGGCAGCTGCAACCGAAGGGGGCACCGAACTCTTCCCGATCGCATATTTTGAGAAGGAGGCGTTTTTGAGCCAGAGCCCGCAGCTCTACAAGCAGATGATGATGGCAGCTGGCTGCGAGAAAGTCTTTGAGATCGGCCCGATCTTCAGGGCAGAAGAGCATAACACGGTCCGGCACCTAAATGAGGCAACCTCGATCGATGTCGAGGTCTCCTTTGCCGACCATAATGATGTGATGGTGCTCCTTGAGAGGCTTATGCACGAGATCTACTCCTCGGTTGCAGAGAACTGCACTGCCGAGCTTGAACTCCTCGGAATCCCAAATCTCCAGGTGCCTGAGAAGTCGCTCCCCCGCCTCCCCTATGCAGAAGCAATCGAGATTGCGGCCAGAAAGATGGAAGAGCCGATCGCATACGGCGATGATCTCGGAACTGCGTCTGAGCGGGCGGTAGGCGAGGAGATGGGCACCCATTACTTCATCACCGAATGGCCGACCGCCATCCGGCCGTACTATGCGATGCCCTCTGCTGCCGATCCTTCGATATGCAATGCATTCGACCTGATGCACCCGAAGATGGAGCTCTCGTCCGGTGCACAGCGGTGCCATGTCTATGACCAGCTGGTTGCGCAGATCAAGTCCAAAGGGCTCTCCCCCGAAGGCTTCGAGTTCTATTTGAAGCCCTTCCAGTACGGGATGCCGCCGCATGCCGGCTGGGGGCTTGGTACCGAGCGGCTCGTCATGACGATGTGCAATCTCCAGAATATCCGTGAAGCGGTCCTCTTCCCACGGGATCGCCACCGTGTCACCCCATAAGCCATGTCTTCGCCTGTCTTCGATCCCGGCATGATCCTCCCGACAACCGTTGTCGGAAGCTTCCCCGCAGTGAAAG
This sequence comes from Methanocalculus sp., assembly GCF_029762515.1. Taxonomy (GTDB): domain Archaea; phylum Halobacteriota; class Methanomicrobia; order Methanomicrobiales; family Methanocorpusculaceae; genus Methanocalculus. The sequence goes on from NZ_JARVGN010000053.1 coordinate 1,455, forward strand.
GAACAGGACTCTCAGCAGTCCTCGACCCCTACAAGCATGCGGTTCGGTTTGCTGTTTCCGAGCAGATCCGGGCCGGGATCGATATCATCTCCGACGGGCAGGTCCGGGAGGGGATGATCCAGGCATTCACGGGAAAGTTGCCCGGTATACGGGATGATTCCGTCATCTCGTCTGTGCAGGCAGCGCCAACCGGGATCACCGTCTCTGATACCCGGTATGCGCTTACGAAAACGAAGAGGGTGAAAGGCATCCTCACCGGACCCTCGTCAATTGCCCATGCACTCCGGATCCAGACACCCGCATACCGGAACCGTGAGGAGCTTGTGATCGATATTGCGCATGCCCTTGCCGCAGAAGGACAGGCACTCGCAAAAGAAGGGGTCTGTATCATCCAGATCGATGAGCCGATACTCTCGACAGGAGCTGCCGATATCGCAACCGGGGCAGAGGCGATTGGAATCATCGCAGAAAAGGTGGATCTCCCGGTCTGCCTGCATGTCTGCGGGCCGCTTGCAGGGATCATCGATCACCTCCTCAGGCTGCCGGTTGCGATCCTTGATATCGAGGCAGCGACCCAGCCGGAGAATCTTGAGATCTTCACTGGTAAAGACCTTAAAGGAAAGATGGTCGGCTGCGGGTGTGTCGCCTCCTCTGACCATGAGGTTGAACCGGTAGACCTGATCCGGCAACGCATCGAGAGATGCATCGATATCTTCTCGCATGAGAAAATCCTGATCGACCCGGACTGCGGGCTTCGGATGCATACGCCGGAGGGTGCATTTGCCAAGCTCTCCCGGATGTGCGAGGCTGTACAGCTGGTGCGGAGAGAGTATCTGTAAGGTGGGGGATGCTGATTTCATCACCTGAACACGTCAACACGGAGCCTGCAGAGATGAACGGGGATCAGAAGAGGCACAGGCTTGAAGAAGAGTTCAGGATCTGGAGAAGCCGCAGCAAAGATGCCTACGTCCCATTATCCAGGATAAAGGATTAATTCTCTCCCCTGTTCTCTGGTTTGTGCTGGCTGATTGAGATCAATCATCTCCCAAAGAGAGATCCCGCATCCTGGCCTTTCTCATTTCATTGGATTCATTCTCTATCGAATCTGCTAGCTCCGGGTTTGGACCCAGATCCATGAGAATCTCCGAGAGCATCTTTCTCTTGGGAGTTCATCCCAGGATCGCTACTGAAAAACTCATCTTCGTTCCTTTCTTCAGGGAGAGGAGCCGATCATAGGCTTCGTCACTGATCCGAATTGTCCTGTAGCCCATTACATCACCAATTCTGTATGACTCCCGGTGATCAGGGAGGAATTACTTCCTCTTCACACCACTCTTGACGTCGTCGAGAGCTCGATACCGTCCCCGGTGATCACAAAGGGAACCGTCCGGTCAGGGATCCGCATGCCCCGGTACTTCATGATCTGGAGCCTGCGTTCGATCTGCGACTGGTGGATCTCGGCTGTCAGCCTGATGACAATATCCGCATGCCTGAAGATGAGTGCCTCTTCATAGGGGGTATGGATGCCTTCATACATCGTGCAGAGGAGGCAACCGCCATCCTTCCTGAAGGCAGCGGTTGCGGTCGTGAGGAGCCGGAGTGCCTGGGCAATACCCCGGTCAAGGATGAGGGTCGAGAAAGAATCGACAACCGCGGCATCCCCCCGGATATCATGGGCGAGATCCTCAATAGAGAGGCCGGATGCGGGGATCATCCCATCCCTCATCTCTTCATCAAGGATGAGGTACACCCCGGCATTGGCTCTCGCAAACTGGGCCGCGAGGGCATCCATCCCTGAGAGGGGAGAGCCGACCATGATGATCCGGCTCCCTGCCAGGTATCCGCCGCCGATGACCGGATCAAGTCCGGGAACGCCGCTTGCTCTCAAATTACCCATTCCTCCATTCTATCAGAGTCCGGTGATCTGGATCGCCGCCACGCCTGCCGCAAGAATAAGAGCGGCAGAGAGGACGAGCCCGTCAAGGGCGCCGACCGATATTGCTCCGGTCTCGGCTTTCCCACGGCGGTATCCACGCATATCGATGGTCAGCCCGAGGGTATCAGCCTTTCCAAGAGAATTTAAGATGAGGGGGAGGATCACCGGCTTCAAACCCCGGACTTTTCCCATCAGCCCGTCGCCGGGTGCATACCCGCGGGCAAGCTGCGCCTCGCTGATCCGGATACCTTCCCTCTGGAGGGTCGGGATGAACCTAAGCGCTATCAAAAACATCAGGGTATAGTCGATCGGCATCTTCAGCTGCCGGAGCGTGGTGACGAGCTCTGCTGGTTTTGTAGAGACGACGAGGAGCTGGAATGCAAAAAGCATCACCGCAAACCGAAGCGAGAGGATGGTTCCAAAGAGGAGGGCTCCGGCAGTCACCGGCAGGGCGCCTCCGATGATCGGTACTGCTGCTGGGATCAGCGGGAAGAGCACCTCGCCCGCAGGCATCGTCAGCACCGTGAAGAGGACGAGCATCACGCCGAGGACGAGGAGTAACGGAATCTGTTCAGTGAGACCCCGCCCAAGCCCCCCTGCCCATGCGGCCAGGAAGACCACGACCAGAAGGAATCCAAGCACCAGGAGGTCGCTTGTCATGACGGCGAGGATGACGAGGATCACCGTGAAGAGGAGCTTTGTGATCGGATGGATCCGGTGGAATATCCCGTTTCCGGGTATATACTGCATAATTTCCTGCATCTTTTATCCCTCCGTTGCTGCGATGAATTTCCCGTTGCTCATCTTCAGTACCCGATCTGCAAATGTCGTTGCAAGCCCTGGATTATGCGTAATCATCACAATCCCGTGCCCCTCATCAGAGAGCCGCATCAGAATTTCCATGATCTGGAGTGATTCTGCAAGATCCAGTCCCGTTGTCGGCTCGTCAAGGACAAAGACCTCCTGTCCCATCGCAACGACGCAGGCGAGGGCAAGCCGCTGCCGCTCGCCCCGCGAGAGGTGGCGGGGATTGGTCTCCTCTTTTCCGGTGAGGCCGACCTCTTCCAGCACCTCCCCGATGGAGTTTGGGTCTTTCCCGATATTCTTCATCCCAAATGCGATCTCCTTTCTGACGGTATCTTCAAAGAGCATCGTATCGGGGTTCTGGAAGACGAGGCCGGTGTGCCGGGAGAGGACCGAAATGGAGTGGCCGTTGCAGGGTGTCCCGGCTATGGTGAGTGTTCCTTCAGTCGGCTTCAACAGGCCATTGAAATGCTTCACGAGGGTGGTTTTGCCAGACCCGTTCTCCCCCACGATTGCGATGATCTCGCCTTTATGGAGCGTGAAGTCAACACCGTCGACTGCACGGAGATCACCATAGCAGTGGACAAGCCCTTCTGCTTCGATGAGGGGTGCGCCACCTGCCTTCCGGGGGCGTTTGGTGATCGGGGGAAGAGCATCCCGGATGATCCGGGAGACTTCTTCCGGGGTGCCTGATGCGGTGATCGCCCCATCCTCCACCAGCACGCAGGTATCTGCATATGCTGCCGCCTCATCGATCATATGCTCGACAAGGACAATCGTCTTCCCTTCATCTGCGGCGAGCTTCCGCAGGATGGAGAAGATCAGGGTGCGTGCCTCCTCATCCAGCTCAGAGGTCGCCTCGTCAAGGATGAGGAACTGTGTTCCGAGGGCAAGGGTTGCGGCAAGCGCTGCCTTCTGCTTCTGCCCTCCCGAGAGGGTATAGGGGGCACGATCTGCGAGATGGGAGATCTCCAGGAGATCGAGGATCCTGACGAGTTCGGATTCTGCCTCCTGTTTTGAGAGGCCGCTGTTCTCAAGGCTCGTCATCACCTCTTCCCCGACGGTGGTGAAGATCAGCTGTGCGTCGGCATCATCAAAGACCATCGAGATGGTATGGGAGAGCTCTTCGATCCCATCATATTCCATCATATCCCGTCCGGCAATCGCAATCGATCCGACGGAGGTGCCGGTATAGATATGGGAGAGGATACCCGACATTGCCCGGCAAAGGGTGGTCTTGCCCGCACCCGAGGGGCCGGTGACAAGCGTCATCGAACCCTCCGGAAGGGAGAGGGAGATATCCCGGAGTACCGGGTGTTCCCTGTTCCGGTAGGTGTAGCTGAAGTGATCGATCCTGATCATCAGTTACCTCTCTAGAACCCGTGAGGCGGCGGGGTAGAGCATCGAGACGATGATCCCGTTCACTATTGCGGTGATGACGACGATCGGGACGACTGCCATCACAAAGCCGGTGAGGGTCACTGCCTGTGCGAGCATTCCCGGTGCTGCGAGGAGCAGGATGACGACGACTCCGACAAAGGAGAAGCCTGAGGCGAGTGTCGTAACGAGGGCGGTGATCCCGGGTGCTGCCAGCTTCATCCTGTCTTTCAGCGCCATGAAGACCAGTATACAGACGACTGCGCCTATCGGCTCGGATATAAGGTTTGCGGGCGGGAAGATCGAATGGCTGATCAGTGCCGATATCAGGCCAGCGATGACGCCTATCCCAAGAGCTTCACTGATCTTTGGGACGACCAGGATGATCGCAAGCGAGTAAAACGCGATCACAAGGTTCGCGACGATCGGGCCCGGTATGACGAGCGACATGTACCGTACAATGGCTCCTGCTGCAAGCAGGATGCCGACAAGTGCTATATCTCTTGATTTCATGATAATCTCTCTCTGGTATATTCTTCTCTGAGCGTTTTACGCATCAGTTTCCAGCCATTCATCCTTGGAAGGGAATCGGTGATGATCACTTCCCTCGGCACCTTGTATCCTGCAAGATGGGAACGGCAGTATTCGGTGATCAGTTCTCCCGTGATCGTTTCCCCCTCCTTTGGGACGACTGCTGCAACCGGAACTTCGCCCCTTCGTGGATCCGGGACCCCGAAGATGGCGGCATCAGCGACAGCGGGGTGGCGGAGGAGGATATCCTCCACCTCTGTCGGATAGATCTTCCAGCCCGACATGATGATCATATCCTTTTTGCGATCCGTTATGGAGAGTCGGCCCTCTGTATCGATGAACCCAATGTCGCCGGTCAAAAACCAGCCTGATCTGAGGAAGGCCTCTTCGGTCTCCTCTTTCATCCCATAGTACCCAAGGGCGACTGCGGGACCACGGAGGGCAACTTCCCCCTCTTCTCCAACAGGGAGGATCTTTTCGGGATCATCTGAATCGACGATTCTGACCTCCGAGTACCCGACCGGGTGGCCGACCGAGAGGAACCGGTCTGCAAACGGATAGTCTGCTGCCCGGATCGCGGTGCCGGTTCCGATCACGATCGTCTCCGAGAGGCCGTACGCATTGATGATCGGGATATCGAACCGCTCATGGAACGGCTTCCAGACCTCGGGATGGAGGGGGCCGCCGCCTGAGATGATCTCCCTGACAGAGAGAAGCCGCTCTTCTGTTCCGGGTGTTGAGGTGAGGAGGGAGTGGATCACCGGCGGCATCCCTGCCAGGACGGTGACCCGGTATTCTTCTGTCAGCGTGAGGTAGGCTTCGAGCTCGAAGCGTTCCATCACGACGAAGGTTGCCCCCGCCTTCAGTGCTGCTATTCCCCATGATATGCCGACATGGCCCATCGGGTAGATGCCGAGATAGACATCATCCGGTGTGAGGGCGAGCGCCTCTGCCTCGGCATCGAGGGCCGCCATCCATCCGCCATGGGTGAGCATCGCTCCCTTCGGCCTTCCGGTGGTACCGGAGGTATACTGGATCTGGCAGAGATCGGTGGGCGAGCAGTTCACGGGGGGGAATACTGGTACTGCCTCCCGCAGCACGGGCCAGGGAACCGTGCCCTCAGGTGCATCGCGAGTTGATATGATGGTGATGCCGGGGATGGTTTCTGCCACCTTCACCCCTTCCGGATCGGTGATGAGAAGACGTGCACCGGAGTTTGCCACCGCATAGGCAAGCTCATCCCTGGTATAGACCCGGCCGGTCGGGACAGCGACTGCCCCGATCCGCCATGCCGCAGAGTACCCGATCAGGTACTCGGCGGAGCTCTCCAGGTAGATGACGATCCGGTCCCCCTTCTGAATACCAAGCGAGGTGAAGAGCGAGGCGAGAGAAGAGGTGGCATCCAGGAGATCCCGCATTGAATAGGACTCGCCCCGTGTGGGGACGATCAGGGCGGGTTTATCGGATCGGGCCGCCCCGATGTCAAGAAATGCGGTGATGTTTGGCACGTTAAATTCTCCATTATTGTAGTATAATGTATATATTTGTACAATTTTGGTATAAAAGAACCGGTTCTGATCAGGCTGATCGGTGGAGTTTTCTCCGTTCCGCAAGCCCGAACCCGCAGATCACGCGGATCGAATCGGGAAACGATGCATCAAGATTACGATCCCCTGAATCGATATGGAGCCTGGGCGTTGCCCTCAGCTTGCCGGGTGTTGCGACGACGATGAGGTTCTTATCTCCTATGATCCCGAGGATCTCCGGTGTGATCACCTGGGTGCCCCTCCCGATGATGAAGCCCTGGGAGCCGATCGGGCTGATGATGAGGCGTGTATCCGGGTGATCGTGGAGAAATTCGAGGATGGATTTTGCATTCCCGTCACGGAGGACGAGTTTTCCGGCAGAATAGGCATCGAAGCCGAGGAGGGTGCATTCCAGATCCATTGCATCTGCAATCGCCTCAGTC
>NZ_JARVGN010000540.1 GCF_029762515.1 Methanocalculus sp.
ATCGATCAGGAGAAATATCCCCGTGTACTCCTGTAACTGAGAGGTAGCGACGATTTTTTCTATATTCGAAATTACGTTGTCGCGAAGTTTCTCTTGTTTATAGGCTTGATCAATGCTGTCATCTGGTTCCACGGGTTGGAGATCCGCAATAATATCCTGAAAGTCTGAATTATACGAGTCAAATGACTCAATGAACTTCTCATAGAACCGCCGGATACTTATCCCGAGGTTCCCCAGATATACCGCAATCGCACCGTCCCCGTACTCACCCGAGCGGATTTCATCCTGGAGTCGCAGAAGATGATGGGTCTTACCCGTGCCGTATTCTCCGCGCACAAGCATACGCTGTTGCTTTTTTTCATGCAATGCCCTTTTCACAAACGATTCAGCCTTTTCCAACTGGTCTTCCCGTCCGAATAATCGATATTTCTTCGAGGATTCCTGATCGCCTATAATCGCATCAAAGGGATTCGAATTCAGTCCAAGATCTGATAGGTCAAGGTCACTCATAGAGGTTCAACTCCTGTGCAATGTCTATGTTGATCGAAAATTTTTCATAACTGCCACCAGCAATGAGATCTGGAAGAAGCGAGTTTTTTAAAATCGCAAATCGCTCCTCAAATTCTGGGTACGTCATGTTATACTTGAGGGAAAAGCGTTCTTTCATCGAATATAATGGAACTGTACCATCCTTCTCTCGTAATTCACAGTACTCCTCAACCAGAAGTTGAGCAAAGATCAGATTGTGAAGGGTCACGAGGGTATACAAGGGCGGAGCATCTCCATCTTTTCGTTTCTGGAGGAGTGATAGGCGCTCCAATTCTGCAAGTGAGGTATCGATCGTGAAAGGATTGAATGAATGCCCAAAAACATTTTTTCTGTTATATTCCATGCCGATGTCAGATTTCGACAATTTTTTCCTGCGGAATATGAATGCAGCCAGATGTCTGATCTCCGGGGAGTAGTAGAGGGAGTTCGTCTGCAGCATCATCAACGCACCCTGTTTGTCGTTACTGAGATAGGCTGCGAAGACCTGTTTTCCGGAATAAATATTGATATGGTCGTTATTGAGAGAAGTTGTCAAAACCAGATTTTTATCATCCCCAGATACAAACTGGAGAACTTTCAAATTATACAGGACATCGTTCGTAGCACCAGATAAGGATTTTTTCCCCCTCTTTTCGATCTCCTCGTTGTCGGAAAATTGAGTAAGATAATCGAAGAGTTTTTCTTTTGATATTGGAC
>NZ_JARVGN010000541.1 GCF_029762515.1 Methanocalculus sp.
CGGCCTCATCCCGATGGAATCGGCAGAGGCGATTGCTGCTGCTGCACCGAAGGCATCTCTTCGCCGGGCAAACGAGATTGAAGCTGAGATCAACCATGATATGATGGCTGTTGTCAAGGCGCTCGCCGAGGTGTCCGGCCCTGCCGGACGCTGGGTGCATTACGGGGCGACCTCAAACGATATCCTGGATACGGCAACTGCCCTTCAGATCAAAGATGCCCTCGACTTTATCGAAGAGAAGCTGAAGATTCTGCTCAGGGTTCTCATTGAGAGGAGCACTGCCACAAAGACGCTCGTCTGTGCAGGCAGAACTCATGGCCAGATCGGTGTGCCGACAACCTACGGCCTCCGCTTTGCCATATGGGCAAGTGAGATCGGCCGCCATATCATCAGGCTCCGTGAGATGCGTCCACGGGTTGTTGTCGGGCAGATGACGGGGGCTGTCGGGACACAGGCTGCCTTTGGTGAGGACGGGATGGAGGTGCAGGCGGCGATGATGCGCCACCTTGGTATCGGTTCAGTCGATGTCTCGAACCAGGTGGTTTCCCGGGATCGGTATGCCGAATACTTCTTCCTCCTCGCAAACATTGCCACCACCCTCGATAAGATCGGGATAGAGATCCGTTCTCTCCAGCGGACAGAGATTGCCGAGGTTGAAGAGGCTTTTGCCAAGAAGCAGGTCGGATCCAGCACGATGCCGCATAAGAGAAACCCGATTAAAAGTGAACAGGTAGGCGGTCTTGCCCGGGTGATCAGATCCGCAGTTGAGCCTGCACTCCTGAATAATACCCTGTGGGATGAGCGGGATCTCACGAACTCCTCATGCGAGCGGGTGATCTTCCCTGAAGCAACCATCCTCTGCGATCACTGCCTCAAGGTGATGGCGCAGGCCCTTGAGGGACTGATCATCAAAGAAGAGAATGTCGCAAAGAACCTTGATCTGCTCCATGGCATCAATCTTGCCGAGTCGGTGATGATCGAACTCACGAGGCGCGGGATGGATCGGCAGGCAGCACACGAGGTGATCCGGGCAAACAGCATGAAGGCGCTTGAAGAGAAGAGGCCGCTTGCTGAGATCCTCTCGGAGATCCCCGAGGTGACTGGTTTGATCTCCTCCGCTGAGATCGAAGATGCACTCCTGCCGAAACGATATATCGGCACCTCGATACAACAGGTGGAGCGGGTGATCAAGAAGCTCGCCCCGCTAACCTCTTAATTACTCCTTTTTCTGCAATTTTGAGAT
>NZ_JARVGN010000542.1 GCF_029762515.1 Methanocalculus sp.
CGGCAGCAGTCGCATTCCCGGCATGGCAATAGGCATATCCTGATCCCATAACAAGGAGCAGGGGCCTGAGCCATGCATACCCGGATCCCATAATCGAGACGCAGATCGGTTTTTCCGCTCCAATGGTATATCCAAGGAGTGTAACCGCATCTTCGTTCTTTTTCGGAGAGACGACAATCTTTGGGATATCACCATATGACCGGAGCTCTTTTTCGCAGAGTGAGAGCTGATCTAAGTCCGGAATCTCTTCGGTATGATACGAGGCTATGATCGTCTTCTGCTGCGTCCGCACCCAGTCTGCATGATGAGAGAACCGACGCTCTATATCGACCATATCTGCATAGGGAAGAAGGATCTCAATGCGGCGTTTCCATTCCGCCGCATCCCCGGCAAACCGTCCTCCTTCATGTACACTCCTGATCGTAAGGAGCAGCAGTCCTGTCCATTTTGATCTGATCGCCTGAAGGTCTGCTGGCGTGCAGGTCTCCATCAGGTCAAGCCGAAGCTCGATTGCCCATGGATCCTCGGCTGCTGCACCCTCAAATTGTGAGAGGTCATTAATTGATATGATATACTTCATCTGAAACCACCGCCAAGGAAGGGGCCTGTTGTGATTCCCCCCCATGAGATCGAACGGATATCATCTTTGAGCTGATCGATAGTGCCACCTGAGAGAGCTGAGGAATAAGCCCGGCATATAGCAGCGGCATACTCTTCAGTTCTGGACCGGAGCTCAATCCCGAGAATTGCAATTCCGGCATCAAGGATGAGATCCAGATGATCGATGAGGCAGGTCTCAACGGCATTTCCTATAATTGTCCTGCACTCGCTATCAACCCTGAGCGGAAATGATCGTCCGGTCTGATCCATTATAGCTGCAAGATGCAATCCGGTATGTGACGGACAGGGGTATCTCCCATATGCAATACAATGTTCGGTGATCATCGCCGGAACCGATCCATGCACAAAGAACTCAATCACTTCATCATCCCCGATGCAGAGGGTTTGAAGTTCTGCCAGTGAGATCTCTCTTGAGAGGGCAACTGAGTTGTGTGCTGGTTTGAGTGCTTCGAGCGCAAAGTGATTGGTGATATTCAGTGCTGAAGATCCACCAACCGCCATCTCCGGAACACGTGCCCGTACTGCCTCGGAGACACCCAAACCCCCGACCATCACTCCATCGATTCCGGCAGCGTATAGATCACCCAGAAGGGGCAGGGCAGCATCAAGGAATCTCCGGCG
>NZ_JARVGN010000543.1 GCF_029762515.1 Methanocalculus sp.
TGAACTCAAGCTCTTCTTCCGTTGGCTTGTTCCCGAAAAGGCGAAGGAGCTGTTCAAGAACATCAAGATCAAAAAGGCCCGGCGACACCTTCCTGTGGATCAGCTCATCACCCGGGAAGACATCTCCCGGATGGTCGAGGCCTGCGACAAGATCCGGGACCGTGCACTTATCATGCTCATGTGGGACTCCGGGGCCCGCATCTCCGAGATCCTCGGCCTCAACATCGGGCATGTGCAGTTCGATCGTTATGGAGCTGTCATCATCGTAAGTGGCAAGACCGGGATGCGACGGCTGCGGCTGATCAGCTCGGTTCCCGATCTCCAGGCATGGGTGAACATGCACCCACAGCGGCAGGACGCAAATACTCCCCTGTTTGTCACCAGCAGGAAATTTGGTGAGAAGCCCCGACGCCTCAGCGATCGGACGATACAGAACCGGCTCAAGTTCCTCGCCCGCAAGCTCGGCATCACCAAACCTGTCCACCCCCACGCCATCCGACACGCCAGGCTCACCGACCTGGTCCGGAGCAATGGCGGGAAGCAAGGCCTCTCCGAGATGGAGCTGCGGCTGGTGGCCGGATGGGAGAAGAACTCGAACATGCCCGAGGTGTACGTTCACCTCTCCGGTGCCGACGTTGAGCGGAAGCTGCTCGAGAATGCCGGGCTCATCGACGACGAGGATGACCAGAAGGAAAAGGTTCTGGAGCCGATTAGGTGCCCGAGATGCAAGAGCATGAATCCCCATTATGCAACGTATTGCGTTTGTTGTTCGATGGCCCTGAACGAGGAAGCGGCCCGGAGTGTGGATGAGTCGGTGGAGACAGCGAAGGTAAGTCAGGAATATCGGAGGCTTACGGAAATATTGCATTCCATGGGATTTCAGAAAATATGATACATTTTTCATCAGTCAAGCGGAGTAAATAACTGAGCTTTTTGGGCAATTGGAACGTTGACAGATATTAGTTATTATGAGGGAGTATATTCACCAATTTTACCACAGTATCTGCTGACAAATTATGTTCTCTTCTTAAAATATAGTGGCACAGCCTTTCGGGATCGATAATGTCGATGTACTTATCCATTTTTTGATTCGGATACCAACCTTGTATCGAGATGATAGTGTTGCGGATTTTCGGCGTCCCGCCTCTCAATTGAAATCTTTTCAAATAATACCACAGAGCCAAGCTTGAACGCCTTACCTGGTACACCAACTTGTCAGATTTGCCATCGATGTCAGA
>NZ_JARVGN010000544.1 GCF_029762515.1 Methanocalculus sp.
GACAATGGAACATGCAACTGATCCCGTCGGCTGGGTCTTCGCAGATGAACTGCACCGTGCAGAAAAAGGGAATAATGGTTTTAACACTCCAACCGGAGGTATTTTTCATCGCGTATTTTTGATCGGTGTTTTAACCGAAGTGCATGTGCAGACCAGCCGTGCAGTGGATGCACGGTTGAGTGATCCAACCGGAGGTTTCTCGATCTCAGTGAACCGTTCCTGCCCGCGTGTTGCCGATCTTCTCACGGCAACAGAGCCTCCGGCATTTGTCGCCATCTCAGGCGAACTCTCCCAGCGCGGACGCGAAGAGATCAGGGTGATTGCAGACTCCTGCCAGGTTGTGCGTCGCGAGGATCGTGATCGCTTTGTTCATCTCTGCGCGGAAGAGACGATTCAAAGGCTGGAGTCGATTGGAGAACTCTCTGAAGAACAGAGAGAGATAGCAGAGATGGTTGCAGAGGCTCTGAATGTTGTCGGCACAGAACCAGAGAGAAACCTGAGCGTTCAGGCTGATGTTTTAGATCTGACCGGGAAGATGATCAGCATCATCGAAGAGTGCTCAGGACCAAAAGGCGCTCTTCTTGAGGATGTGCTCCAAAAAGCTGGTGAAGGAGGAGTCGGGGAGAGCGAGGCAAAAGCAGCTCTGACAGTCATTCTTGAGGACGGAGACTGTTATATGCCGACAACCAGCACTATCAGGCTCTTATGATACCCCGGTTCCTCTCCGAAGGGCCTGCACTTCTTCTGAACCGTACAATCCCGATTCTGGTGATAGCAGATATCCACCTTGGTGTCGAGAGTGCACTTGATACCGCGGGATGGCATCTGAAGAGCAGTTCGGAGAACCGGCTTCAGCGCATACTCACCTGTATTGAGACAACAGACCCCGATCTCCTGCTCATACTCGGCGATCTGAAACATTCGGTGCCCCGCATCACCTGGCAGGAGCATACGGAACTGCCAGAGTTTCTGAATGCAATCAGGCGTGAAGTTGATCTCAGGCTTCTTCCCGGCAACCATGATCCCGGAATAGAACGATATATGGAGGAGGAAGAAATCCTGAACAAAACTGGTGAGATTATTGACGGAATCGGATACCTGCATGGCCACACCTACCCATCTCCGGATCTTGCCGGCCATCTCATTGTGGCAGGACACCACCACCCGGTCATCCACCTCTATGATGAGGTGGGCTGTTCCCTGAGGGGAAATCCCGCCTACCTCTTAGCTGAAGTCG
>NZ_JARVGN010000545.1 GCF_029762515.1 Methanocalculus sp.
TGGAGTTTTGGTACAGATCTCCGGCATCCCTCATATCCGGATAGTCAACTCTCGAAATCCTGTCTATCGCCAGAAGCAGGATCTCAAGAGGATGGTCTCTTAGCCGACCCGGATTATTGAGAATATAGTTGAATGGTGTTACATTTCTATTCTGTATATCATCTGGCATGTCCCGGAGATCATCGGGGAGCTGGTAGATCAATCCTGATCGGATGCAGTGTCTGATAAAACCTTCGGTGATCGTATTTCCGGCAAGAATTGCAGGTATTATCCGTGTATATGCACCTTTCAACGCAGTGGTACAGTATATCTCTTCCTGTGGGATACGATCTTCAAATGTCCATCCTGACGATTGAATTGATGCCTTTGCCAGGACATCGTACGCCTGCTTTACCATCTCCCACCTCTCATCCGAGAGTACCTCACGGATTTTAATCAGGGCCTCTTCGGTATATGCCATGAGCGGATCGCCTGAAAGGGTAATGTTCTCTCCTCTCCTGCTGTTCAGTATGCTCAGACAACGGATGCAATAGTCTGCTTTCTCTTCCCTTGTGTAGGTTCTGTCATCAAGTATCTCGTCAAAAATATAGGTCTTACCGTAGCCTGATCCCAATAAGAGTGTCTTCATGTAATCGATCCCGTTCTGTTCATATGCGTATTTGACAACGCTGATCAGCGTTCCAATATACTTTGCATAGAGTCCCCGGGCAAGGTATCGTCGTGGACAATGCCTGATGAACGAATTGATCTCGCCCTCCACTACCCTCTCTTCGCCCTTTTTGAATCCGGCAAAGCTTTTTAGTAATCCAGGCAGCCCTTCGGACCGCAGCATGGTGGAGAGATCAACTCCTCCCTTATATCTGAAAAGCTGGTGTATCAATGCCATCCTGAATCGGAACGTCTCAGTCCTTTTCCGTATCACTCCCTTATCCCTGAGCGATGTAAAACGGTAATACCTGATTGCCTCATGATAGAGCAGGTAATAGCGATAATACCGGGCTATGTCAGTGTTGAATCGCCGATCGGAGGATTGGATGCATGAAAGGATCCGCTGAACTTTCTGAAGCCTCCGGTTCAGCCTGTTGAATGTCCCGGCAACATCCTCCCGATTGTATCCGGATCTTCCAAAGGACAGGAGATCGTGATAGTCCTGCCGGGCATACCCGTATGATAGCTCAAAGAGGCTATCATCCTCTGTCTCTCCATGCAGTCTTTTCAGCAGTTTTT
>NZ_JARVGN010000546.1 GCF_029762515.1 Methanocalculus sp.
CGGAAGATCCGGAACCTTGCAGGCTGGCCCGCTCTTCAGCTGAGTGCAGATGCGGATCTCTGCATCGACTGCAACACCTGTTCGAAGAGATGCCCGATGGGGCTTGACGTGCACCGCATGGTCCGGGAAGGGAAGATGGAGAATCCCGACTGCATCCTGTGTGCAACCTGTGTCGATGTCTGCCCTGAGGGAGTTATACAATACTCAATACGTGGGAAGTAAATCCCCTGAAGGGTTCAGGATACCTGCATTGCGGGCATCATGCCTGTACATCACTCCTGACATATTTTATGGATACATTCCTTTTCTTTTAAATCTCTGTGATGCAAGTATTGTCCATGAAGCAGGAAGCCCCATCCTTCAGGGTGGGGTAGTTCACTAGTAATGGAAAGAGAAGCAATTCAGCCGGAGAAGTGAGTGTGAAAGAAGCAGATCATCAGGAAGACGCGATCATCGCAACAGATCTCAGGAAGACCTTCTCCGATATCGTCGCAGTTGACTCGATCTCGTTCTCGGTTGCACGAGGAGAGATATTCGGATTCCTCGGCCCAAATGGTGCAGGAAAGACGACGACTGTCAGGATGCTCACCGGGGTGATGCAGCCGGACGGGGGATCTGCTGTGATCTTCGGCCACGATATCGTATCCTCCCCGATCCGTGCAAAACAGCGGTGCGGGGTGGTGCCTGAAACCGCAAATGCCTATACCGACATCTCTGCCTGGCAGAACCTGATGCTGATGGGAGAGCTCTATGGCGTCCCGCGGCGTTATGCGGAAGAGCGTGCAGAAACACTCCTTCAAAGCCTCGGCCTCCTTGAACGGCGCGATCAGAAAGTGCAGGGCTTCTCAAAAGGGATGAAACAGCGGCTGATCCTCGCCATGGCACTCCTCCATGAACCGGATCTCCTCTTCCTTGACGAGCCGACCTCCGGCCTTGATGTCCAGAGCACCCAGCTGATCACAGGCATGCTCAGGGAGCTGAACAAGAAAGGGATCACCATCTTCCTCACGACCCATAACATGGAAGAAGCAAACCGGCTCTGCAACCGGATCGCGATCATGCGGAGGGGGCAGATAGCTGCCATCGACTCGCCCGAGCGGCTGAAGATGGCGATAGAACGGCTGCATACCATCGAGGTCAGTTTCGATCCGGCTGGATCGGCTGAGGATCTCGCCACTCTCCCGGGGATCGAATCCACCCGGCGGGAGGGGGACAAGTGGG
>NZ_JARVGN010000547.1 GCF_029762515.1 Methanocalculus sp.
TACGAGCCTGGAAAGGCGGTCCTGCATCTCCTTCCCGCGCCCGAGTTTATCCTCATCGTTGAAATCCGCCTGATCGATAACCCCTTTCAGGCCGTTGGCCTCGGCGAGCCTGCCGATGATTTTGTTCATCTTCTCGCCGATATCCTTGTTGCCTTTCAGCTGGACCATATCGGCAAAACTGCCGCCTTCAGGCACCTCGATGATAGCATCGGCTCTCCTGGCGTACTTGTCGGAGACGTACTTCATGAACAGCAGCGTGAGGACGTAGTCCTTGTATTGTGAGGCATCCATGCCGCCGCGAAGTTCATCGCAGCTGCTCCACAATGACCGGTAGAGTTCGGATTTCTTAATTGCCATAGTTTGTCTGCCTCTGTTGTGGTTTCGTCCTGTGCTATTCGCGGGAAGTAAGGCCAATATGCCTCTAAAGAATGCAGGGCGGGGATGTTGAACACCACCACAGCTTCGATTCAATTCGAACTGCATCGATGATAACATTTGACACCTTGCGGTGCAAGTGATGCGATTCGTTATATCATTTTTAATGTGGCGCAAATAGAAAAGTGTGTCCAAATTGTTCTCGAATATTCATGCGTCCCGATCCGATACACTTTATCATTCCCGAAGATATTGTTAGTTCAATGACTCGCTGGCTCGCCATCTCGAACCGGGAAAATTCAGAGGTGGTTCTCAATAAAAATGTCTGGGGCGTTCCCAGACGCGCCATTAACCAGATCAGCAAGGTCAAGCCTGGCGATACGGTGCTCATCTATGTGGGGCAGAAGATTGTGGACAAAGAGATGCTCCCTCCGGCCATCACCGGATCGTTCGAGGTCATCTCGGAGATGTACGAGGACGCCACGGAGATCTTCACCTCGCCGCCGAAGTTGGGCAACGAGATCTTTCCCCTGCGGATCAAAGTCAAGCCCATAGAGATATTCGACGAACCGGTCGATTTCAAAACCATCATCCCACATCTGAAGTTTATCACCAACAAGAAGCAGTGGTCGGGCCACATCCGGGGCCAGGCAATGCGGATCATCCCGGAAGAAGACTACCAGTTCATCATGAAAGCAGCGCATACACCGAGGGATTGAATCGATGGCAGATATCCGCATATTCAGCATGAAAAACGGCAATGCAGCTGAACTGAAAGGACAAGCGGCGGCCCTTGAAAAATCCCTACAGACCTATATTGAACGGAACCTGGAGCCACT
>NZ_JARVGN010000548.1 GCF_029762515.1 Methanocalculus sp.
TTTAGCCTCGGTATAGGGGCGGCGAACCTCAACAATGTACCGCCCATCCTCAATGAAAGGACCTGAGAGAGGTGAGTATTCAATATATTTACGGACAAAGCGTTCTGCATTGTCACTGTTATTCACCGGAGGACCGATATGCCGGACAACTGGTGGAACCCTGTCATTGAGGAGCTCAAAGAGGAGAACGGATCTCTCTTCACCCATATGGCAGTCGATCCGGTTTGCGGAAAAGCCCGACCGCTCCAGAAGGTCTCTGATTGCTATTGTACTCTTCCTGAGCTGCGGAACAATAGTATCCGGGACATAGGGGGGTGTTGGAAAGGTTATGGTGTACAGCGCAGATCCACGTTCGGCAAGTGCCAGCTCCACCTGTTTTTTTGTAAATGAGGCTGGACGGTGAATCATGAAGAATGCCTCCGTCGGATCTTTCAGGTAAGCGCGTGCAAGCTCTATCAAAGCGCACATCCGGTCAAGTGAAAGGGCTGCGGCGACATTCCGGTTTGGATCGGTTGGATCGACCACAACAAGCGGCTCATCAAAAAAACGCTCCCGGTGATTCTCCGGATCGATCAGAACCGTGGGCCGCCATTCTGTCGCTGCCCTTATGAGCGGATTGAAGCCACCGTAATGAAGGACAAGGAGTTCGCAGAGATAGCCTGAGAAGCCCTCAGTCATATGATCTGATCCATACACGCCTCCTGCTTTTGTAAACTGCTTCATTAGCAGGGCATCATCGACATATGCGGCGATACGGGGAATAATATACCGGGTATGAAACGGGGTTCTGTCCACCGCACTCTTGATCTCGGTAGCAGATGCCACATGGTAGCAGGGAACGAGATCGATATCAAGGTCAAAAATCCGGGCATTTAAGTACGGATGCTCGGCGTACTTTTCAACAGCGGTACCCCCGAAGTGAGCCACAACAGCACGCCCTAGCGCAATCCCATCCTTTGCAAGATCATCACGGGGGAGATCTGTTGGGAAGAGCATGAAGATATCAAGATCGCGGTCACCCCGGACAAATGTCCCCCGGGCAACTGATCCGACGACCATTGAGGGGCGCTGATGATATTCCATCAGGTACGCAATGATCCGATCAGAGATGGTGCGGAGGTGTTCCACCTCCTCAGGTGTAGGCCTGATTCGGGAGAGGATCTCCTCCTCAAAGGGACTTCTGGTCATAGCACCACCTCAGCAAGCGTCTC
>NZ_JARVGN010000549.1 GCF_029762515.1 Methanocalculus sp.
TTATTCAGGCATGAACAGAATTCGGGGTGCAGATTCCTGTCTCTGAAAAGAGGTGGCTGGTAGTGGGCTTTGTGCTTAATTTATTATCTTAAGGATGGCGTGCCCTTCAATGCTCTGTCCCTCATTATTCAGCCCATCCAAAAAAAGGTTTTTTATTCAGATTGTTCGGAAATAGTTCATACCTGCACAGCTGATGCAACGATCTCCGTCTGCCAGATAGTCCGGCACTGTTTCTCCACAGATCGTACAGGTTACCGATCTCCATTTCTTCTTGGTTTCAGTCGTAACCATCACCTTTTCATTACTCAGAATCTTCCTCCCTGCAGCAAAGATCTCCTCAAGAAGCGGCATTACATTGCCATGGTGATCGAATGAGGGATCATTGGTAAACCATGCATGAATTATCGGATAGTGTTTGAGCTTTTCGAGATCAACAAACACCCGCACACCTTCAACTTCCGGATCCCAGGATTTGCGGTTGACTGTGATTGCAAATCTGCCTATGGGAATGACTCTCAGCCGGTTGTTCCCTACGGTGCAACCGGCGATGATCTGTAATGCATCCGGTGCACATTTGTGTGTTTCACTGACTGCATAGAGAATCTCATCTGGTTGTGCCTTGAGCAGTTCGAGAGCATATTCTGTCATATATACTCCGATGAGAAGCCCTGGTGCTGAAAAGGTGTGGAAACGACTGCATTTTAATAAATGTTCCTTTGTTTGAGGGTTTACACCTTGTTTGTCCATTAATGACTCTATTTCCGGAAGTATGTCGAGTGTCAACATAGCTCAACTATTTGATAAGTACATCATAATATCTTTTCGATATAGGTAACTTCCTGACATTAACCGGGATTTCGGGTTAATTCTCCTTTTGTACCTGCTCTTCTTCCTCTTCTCTCCATAGTGTCAGGATAGGTGTCATGCTCAAATTGATTGTATGGTATATGGGGTGCAGGATAATTGGAGCCGGGTTCGGTCCTTAACAATGTTAATATAGATAAAATGGGCTTTTTTAAATTTATATATATAGATTTCCGTACGTCTTTAAATTGAGAATAACACAAGCGCGCATAGGATCCGCGCCCGGATGATGGTGTGTGTGAGATACCTTTTTATTAGTACATTGGGTTAATTTTACTTTTTATTTAAAAATTATGTATTGTTTTTATATGTCGTTATTCTGAGTACGATTGATCTCAAAGT
>NZ_JARVGN010000054.1 GCF_029762515.1 Methanocalculus sp.
ATAGGATCCCTCTTTTGCAAGATTCTCGACAATCGGCCCTCCCGGGTGGGGAAGATTGTGATGGCGTGCAAACTTGTCAAGGGCATTGCCTATCCCGATATCAAGGGTCTCGCCGAAGATGCGGTACCTTCCATTGAGATAGCCGAGCACCTGCGTATTCGCACCGCTCGCATAGAGCACAATCGGATCATCATATCCTGTGGCAAACCGCCCTATCTCGATATGTGCAACACAATGGTTGACACCAATAAGCGGAACCCCGAGACGGAGCGCCAGTGAGCGTGCAGCAGTACCAACAGTCCTGAGGCATGGGCCAAGGCCGGGACCCTGTGAGAACGCAACACCGGTGATCTCATCTGCATCAGCAAGAGCAGATGAGATCACATCCTTTAACACAGCTGCATGATGCCTTGCCGCTTCACGCGGGTGAATCCCTCCCTGTGGAGGCGAGTACGCAGAAGACGACAGGCTGACAAGATCATCATCAAAAACAGCGGCACTGAGGTTCCATGCAGTCCCCTCAATACCCAGTACCTGCCCTACATGAGGCATGGATCAGTTACTTGTTGAATTCGGTAAAACCACACTTGCCGCAGGATACACGGTCAGAGTGTGTGGCAAGAAAAACACCGGGTCCGCAGCGGGGGCAGTGGCGTTTCTGTGAAACTGCCTTGTCACCCTCGATTGCATAGTGCTTGTAACGACCATCAGCCATTATTACTCCTCCGCTTCTGCCTTTGGCTGGCCACGGGCGATGAGGTACTCGCGTTCCGTCCGATCACGGGCTTCCGGTGAATCGTAGATTCTTGCAAGGCCCTTTCCGACACATGAACCATAATGGGTCTTGATCGAATCAAGTGCCATCTTCTCCTCGTTCGCATTCAGAAGAGCACCGAGCTTTCCAATGATCTCTTTCCTTGACGGAGTTGCGCCGTCAAACGTCAGGGTGAACTCCACCTCATTTCTCAGCAGGAGTTCGTTTCTGGTATTGGCTGTTATCTGAATATCCATCGGTATCCCAGAATTATTATCATGGTAGTTATTTAATACTGGCGTTCTCACTGGTGAAATATGAGAGGAGAACCTGTGCCTCTTCGCGGGCAGCGTCATCAATCTCCCTGAGGACAACCCCCTCACCCGGCTGTCCATAGAGGACAAGGGCACCGCGGGGGGCTGCAATAACCAGTGGAATCACCGCAAGATCCTCCTCGCCATCAACAAATACAAGAGCAGGAGGATCTGCAAGGGCACGGCGAAGCCCGGCGATCAGATCAGGGGTGATCATTCCGGCAGGATTAATCACCCTGATGTGGCTCGCGCCCGCATAAAGAGGAGTTCTGAGAAAAGGGGATCGCATTGTGTATCCATCGATAACTGCGATATCAGGATAGATGCCGCGCGAGAGAAGAGAGTCTGTCACCACATCCCCGACGGTATACACCACTCTTCCGGAGAGGAGCGGTATAACCTCGCTCATATCCGGGAAGAGGATTCCAAACGGTCTCCTGAAGAGATCGCGGAACTCATCCTGAAGACGGAGCATCAACGAACCTTCAGAGCATACCTTCCGGGAAGGTCGATGTTCATCTTTTCTGCGATCTCAGATTGTTTTGGATCGATGATGACGACATACCCCTGCCAGTCGGTCGAGAGATTGGAATCGCCACAGATGATACAGGACTCCTTATCCGAATCAAGCACCCTGTGGCACTGCCTGCATACCTTATCCTGTTTCTTACGCGCGGGCATCGGCATTCCTCTCGGCAACCTGCTTCGTCTGCTCGTCTTCAAGCCACTGTGAGGTTCCAAGACCTGCCTGCCGCATTGTCAGTCCAATCTTGCTCTCACGGGGCTCACGCTCATTTAATGAGAGGGAGACGATACGTGCCCTGACAACATCCCCGACACCGATCGTCCGGTTCGTCTCCTGGCAGACGAGCCGTGAATTCTTCTCATCGTGATTGATATAATCATCTGAGATCTGGCTCACATGCAGCATTGCATCGATTGGACCAAGGCTCACAAAGGCACCGAATCCTGTCGTTTCGACAACAATCCCCTCAACAATCTCCTGAAGAGCGATCCGGAGCGCAAGTGCCTCGAAATTGACATCATAGTACACCGCACCATCACCGGGAATAATCTCACCCTCTCCAATCTCATCGATATCGGTGACGACGATGAAGATCCCAATCTCCTTATCAATACTTCCTTCGAGCTGTTCCTGGAGAACATCAAGGAGAACAACACGGAGATCCTCACCAAGGCGGTGGGCAGGAACCCGTACCTTATCGGCTAGTTTCAGCTTGTAATACATATCCCATACCTACTTTCTGATCAATTCCAATCGTTTCTGATTTCTTAATACTATTACCGCGATCCCCTTTTGAAGGAGGAGTTCTTTTAATTTTCTGTCATTTGTCAGAACCGGGACACCGAGAGATTCAGCCTGAAGGACAACAATCTCATCGACAGGTGCCATGACATCATATGGTGGAAGAACCCTGCATTCCCGGACAAGGGCAAGTCCGAAGCGGGCAGCCGCCGCAGATTTTCCCCTGCCTTGCGAGAGCGCCCGCAGTTCATTCACCACTTCTGATGGAACAACCGGTTCAAATGCACCAAAGATCTCCTGCAGGCAGGAGAATATATCCACACCTGAACGGGAGGGGATCAGCAGGGCATTTGTATCCAGGAGGACACTTACTCTGTCAGAACCCCCATTCCGATAAGCCGCCATCGTCCACCTACCTGCCTTGAGATCGCAATCCGGGATCCAACCTCTGCACACACAGGGCGTTTCAGGACCACTTCGACGGAATTCTTCTTTGTTCCGGTAACAACACCCACAGTCACCGCAGTTCCAACAGAGAGCATCAGGGGTTCCTTGTGTTTCAGCGGTTCGATCACCTGCTCGGAAGTGGCACCAACAACCCGCTCCATCAGGGTGACATCAAATCTGAGTTTCTCCCAGACCGGCGGGAGCCTGCCCGGATGTCCTGCAACCTGCCCGACAAGGGTGTCGCTCTTTGTAATCGCCGGATCGAGTTTCGTCCCGATACCGGTAAGGCCACCTGGTGTTGCCACGGCAATCTTCTTCGAGCCCATATGCATCGAGCTGATCTTCGTCAGGATAGGCTCCCACTTCGTCTTATTCTCGATGGTATGCTGGCGTCCGGGACGGATCTCGATCTCTTCGCCATCATGGAGCAGACCCCTGATGAGTGATCCGCCGATGACACCCCCACGAATATCCTTCCATCGCGAACCCGGTTTGTTGATATCAAAGGAACGCGCGATTAAAAGGACGGGGGGACGATCGGGATCACGATCGGTATCGGGAATATTCTCATTCAAAACTGCGATGAGTGAGGAATAATTGATCCCTTTCTGCGCTGAGACAGGAATGATTGGTGCATTCTCTGCAACAGTGCCCTGGATGAATTTCTTTATCTGCTTGTAATTCTCAAGCGCTGCCTGCTGGGTAACCACATCGATCTTGTTCTGGACAATGACGATGCGCGTAATCCCGGTCAGCTCAAGTGCCATCAGGTGCTCTTTTGTCTGTGGCTGCGGGCATGGTTCATTGGCTGCAATGACGAGCATTGCTCCATCCATAATGGCAGAACCGGACAACATTGTTGCCATCAGGGTTTCGTGCCCCGGTGCATCCACAAAGGAGACCGAACGGATGGGTTCTGTTTTACCACCACAAACCGGACATTTCTCAGATGCAGAATACGCATCCTCCTCTGGACAGGTGAGGCAACGGTAAAATGTTGCATCAGCATAGCCGAGGCGGATCGATATCCCCCTCTTCAATTCTTCACTATGGCGATCGGTCCATGTGCCGGTTATCCCCGAGACGAGCGTCGTCTTCCCGTGGTCGACATGGCCGACAACGCCTATATTGACACTTGGTATTGTTGGATCATGCAAAGAAACTCAAACCTCCTTAGCCTATATAATCGTTCTTCTCATAGATAATATCTCAGTGCCTGAGTGTTCCCTCAACGCTGATGTACCGCTCTTTTTCAAGCCCCATGGAATACAATGTATGTCATTACCATGAGGGTTTTTCCGAAATAGTAATATTGTTGCATGCAATAGATACAGGTAGGAACGCATATGACCGGAGATTCAGAATTATCCCGAATTGGAATATCACTCCCAAAGAACCTGCTTGACACATTTGATGATATTATAAACATGCGTGGGTATTCATCCCGGTCCGAGGGGATCAGGGATGCAATCAGGAGCTATATCACCTACTACCAGTGGATGTCCGATGTGAAAGGGGAGCGTCAGGGTGTCATCACGATGGTGTACGATCATGAACACCGGGGCCTGATCCAGACACTCACAGAGATCCAGCACGAATATATGACCGTGATTCAGGCATCCCTCCACTCTCATGTCACCCACGATCGCTGCCTTGAGGTCATACTGGTCAGAGGCGATGGCGGGGATCTCAAGAGCATTGCCGAGCGGCTGATGGCACAAAAAGGTGTGGAATCCGTCAAACTGACAACGATTCCGGTAAAGGATAAACTCTGAAGATTATCCCCCGCCTTCACAGGCACCATCAACATTAAGCCAGGCACCCTCTGCAGCGACTGTCTCACGGAGACGCTCTTCAGTAATGGACTCCCGTGCATCTTTTTTCACTTTTACCACCTTCCCCTCCCTCAGCTCAACCGGAGTGAGGAGATCGATTCTGTAGAGGAGATCGGTTGTGTCGATGCAGCCAAAGAGGACACCCCCGATCTCTTCTATCCGGGTAATTGTTCCAACTGTTCCGGTCCTCCCGTACCGTACCGCCTGTCCCGGGATGATCTCTGTTGCCATACCGGGTTTCTCGATTTCAAAGCGGATAAAAGTATTGACTGTACCGACTCAGATCAGTACCCGTTGCAGGAGTTTTACTATCCTCATGGTGCTCGCCTGAGGCTCTCCGGGCGAAGGAACGGGGATCGGATCTCCCTTCAGCGCAGAGAAGATAGAAGAGAGGGATCTCCCCATCGACGGACCGTATCCGCCTTCAAGCACAAGGGCAACCGGCAGATCGAGTGCATCGGTGATGGTCCGTGTCAGTATGCCAAAATCCCGGGGTGCAAGATGCATACCGGCAAGCGGATCGTCGCTGAGACCGTCCTGCCCCGAGGAGATGATCAGGGCATCCGGCCTGAACCTGAGAATTGCAGGGATGAAGACATCCCTGAGAAGAGAGAGATAATCCAGAATAGTGCCACCGGGCAGGATCGGTGCATTCAGGTTATAGCCTTTCCCGGCACCTGCGCCGATCTCATCGATCCACCCGGTTCTTGGAAAACTGTTGCTCTGGTGGATTGACATCACAAGGACGCGATCACTGGTATAGAATGCCTTCTGGGTCCCGTTCCCGTGATGCACATCCCAGTCCAGAATAGCAACCCGATCACACTCTTTGAGGAGTGAGGCAGCCGCAATTGCCGCACTGTTGAAGAGGCAGAATCCCATTGCACGATCGGGTTCGGCATGGTGGCCGGGGGGGCGGACCAGTGCAAATGATCGCTCGCCATCCATGGCACGCCCAGCGGCATAGACGGCAGAACCGGCAGCATATGAAGCCACCTCATATGAATGTGAGGTGACATAGGTATCGGGATTGATGAACCTCACACCACCAAACTCCGAGAGCTGTCGTATCATCCTCACATGAGCCGGAGTATGAACGAGTTCAAGTTCCTCCACTCCGGCTAACACGGGAGGATGGATCAGAACGCCTTTTGGAATACACTCATGGAGGGTATCCAGCCGGAGAGCACATTCCGGATGATTATCGAGGTGGTGGAGGAAGAATATCTCCCCCGATACTGCTGAGGTTTTCGGCATTACGATACACTATTCCTCAATTTGGGATAAATAGCTTTCATTCTCCTCTTCATAAGAGAAGGTGCATCCTTCACTCAACCGTCACGCTCTTTGCAAGATTTCTCGGCTTGTCGATGTCGCACCCGAGTGCATCGGCGACATGGTATGCGAGACGCTGGAGGATGACAGAGACCATTGCTATGCCTGCCACCTCATGCGAGGGGGAGAGCGGGATGAAGATATCGGCGATCTCAGGCAGTTCCATATCCCCTGCAGTGCCGATCCCGATTACGGGCGCCCCGCGTGCCTTGATCTCCTTGATATTTGAGATCATCACTGCATAGGTCTTCCCCGGCATCGCAAGAGCAACAACCGGAGTATCAGGCGATAGGAGGGCAAAAGGACCATGTTTCAGCTCTCCCGCAGCGTACCCCTCTGCATGAATATAGGAGATCTCCTTCATCTTCAGGGCACCTTCAAGGGCGACAGGATAGTAGAAACCACGGCCAATGAAGAAGATCGAGTGTGCCTTCCTGCAGATTGAGACTGCCTCGTCGATTGGAACAGTGAGGGTCTCCTCGATCCCGATATTGACCCGGTCAAGGGCCTCTTCCAGTGCAGAATCGTCTGAAAGGCTGCCTGCGATCTGGAGGGCAGCTGCAAGCTGTGCGATGAACGACTTTGTTGCTGCAACACTGATCTCGGGACCGGCACGGGTATAGATGGTCGCATCGGCAATTCTCGTCACAGATGACCCGACCACATTGGTGATCGCAATCGTCGGGCATCCCCATGCCTTTGCCATCTTCAGGGCAGCCAGGGTATCCGCCGTCTCCCCGGACTGGGTAATCCCGATCACCGGATCCTTCAGGGGAGGAGTATAGTACTTGAATTCCGAGCCGATCTCCACCCGCACCGGGATGCCGCAGTATACCTCGATCAGGTATTTACAGAGGAGGGCTGCATGATAGGAGGAGCCGCAGGCAACCACCATTATGCTCATCCTGCTCCTGACAAGGTACGCAAGGGCATCGGGAGATTCCCTCACCGCATGAATTGTGTTGTAGAAGACCTGCGGCTGTTCGAAGATCTCTTTCTGCATAAAATGAGAGAAACCACCTTTCCGGGCATCCTGGATATCCCAGTCCACTTCTTCGACGGGTCTGTCAACCAGCTGGCCGTCATGAGTTATTGTGTACTCTGATCGGCTGAGAACGGCATAATCGCCATCCTCCAGATAAATCACTCTCCGTGTATGATCAATCAGAGGTGTGACATCCGAGGCACAGAAGAACTCCCGATCCCCCACCCCGATCACAAGCGGGCTTGCCATCCGTGCAGCGATAATCCGGTCATCCCCCTCGGCAATCACAAGGATGGCATATGATCCCTCAAGATGTGGGAGGACTGCCCTGACAGCAGCAGCGAGATCGCCCTTATACTGCTCCTCCACCAGATGGGCAATCACCTCGGTATCGGTATCTGAACTGAATATATGGCCGCGGGCAGTGAGATCACGCCTGAGTTCTGCATAATTTTCGATGATACCGTTATGCACAACAGCAATTTTTCCGGTACAGTCGATATGAGGGTGGGCATTCTGATCATTCGGTATGCCGTGGGTTGCCCAGCGGGTATGGCCAATCCCGATTGTTCCCGGCAAAACAGCTGCATTGGAACTTCCATCTGATATCCGGCCGCTCTTTTTCGAGATGTGAAGGGTATCGTTCTTTGTGGCAAGGCCAAATGAGTCATACCCCCGGTACTCAAGCCGCTTCAATCCCTCGATCACGATACCGGCGGCCTTTCGGCGGCCGATATACCCGACGATCCCGCACATTCAGATCACCTGCGAGCCATCAGGAATCACTCCTTCAAGCCGCCTGCCGGATTGAACCCGGCAATTGTTCCCGAGGATACATCCTTTCAGGACAACGGATGACTCCAGTGAGACACCCTCGCCGATGATGGCTCCGAAGGTTCCCCGGTGGAGTATCTTCGCATCGCTCTCGCCAAGAGGGAAAAGCCCTTCGGCAGTGATCGTTGAGAGATGATCCAGAATACTGCATCGTTCCCCGATTACCGTATCCATGACCCTGGAATGGGAGCCGATCCGAACATCATCCATGATGAGTGAGTTTTCAAGAACCGTGAAAGGCTCGATTGTGACGCGGTT
>NZ_JARVGN010000550.1 GCF_029762515.1 Methanocalculus sp.
GGGGTTCACGTAGGTAAAATGAATCTCCGGCAGCAGATCGATCCGGTATATAATATCCTCGGCATGCTCGGCAAGGCTCCTGAAACGCTCCTCGCTCTCCCGCAGCGCCTCTTCTGCCTGCCTCCGTTCAGCACTTTCAAAGAGCTGTGCGATAAGGGATGCGGCAATAATGGCAAACCCCTCCTCATCCACATGCCATCTCCGCGGAGCTCCTGTATCTTCAAGACAGAGGATACCGATCAGGCTGCCATCCTTCAGAATACCGACATCAAGCATGGTAGAGATCCCAAGAGGGGCAAGGTAGCCATCCTTCAGTTCACTGACCCTTGAATCCGAGGAGGCATCCTCAACGCAGAGCCTGTGCTTTCTCCTCAAAGTATCAAAGTAACGAGGATATCCATCTGTCTTCAGAGTTATCTCATTATTCTGTCTCTTCTCTTCTGCATCATAAAGTGAGAGGCATTGGAGAAGGGAGCCGTCCTTTGAAAAAGTCCATATTCCCACCCTTCTGGTTTCAAGTGTCTCTGATACGATATTCGTGATCTTCGTCAGGGCAGCCTCCATATCCCCGGAGAGGATTGCGTCATCAAGGGCAAGATCCGCGATCGCCTTCCTCTGCCTTTTTGCACGTTCTGCATTCCTGGACAGAAGCTCTTCAGTCTCTTTCTCGTAGGTTTTATCCCTGCCAACTGACTGATATTCAATGATCTGCCCATCTTCATCAAAGATTGCCCTGGTATTCCATTGCTGCCAGAGCACTTTGTTATCAGGCATGATGATCCGCTGATCGATGGATCCGGCCGGGTTTTCTTTTGTGAGTTGGGAGAGGAATCCCTTAACCCTGTCACGATCACCGGGATGGATCACCGGCATAAACCGGTTTCCGATGAGAGATTTACGATCAAGTCCGAAGTAGCGGCAGTATGCATCATTCACAAAGAGGTGCGTGCCATCAGGGAGAAAACGGCAGATAAAGTCATTCTGGCTCTCGACAACGGCACGGTACCGCTCATCACTCTCTTTCCTGGCGATCTCGCTTCTCATTCTGCCAACTGCATACCTCACCTTCCTGGAGAGATCATGGAAGATAAAGGAAGGCTCTCCGATCTTCTGAATGTAAAAGTCCGCTCCGCAATTGAGCGCCTCAATCACCACCTCCTGACACCCTTTTCCGGTGAAGATGATGAACGGGG
>NZ_JARVGN010000551.1 GCF_029762515.1 Methanocalculus sp.
CTTCAGAATATTCACGATCGGCAATGAGCCTCCCGACAATCATCATTATCTGGGAGTCGTCGGTAAACTGACCGGGTGCCAGTCTATCATTTGGGTGGCCCTTGTAGGCTTTCCGAAACATTCTGAGTGGTGCATGGAGACGGGGAGGTGCGGTTTCATTCGGCATGCCGAGCGCATCTCCAAGTGCGGCACCAAGAAGACATCCTTTATACTGTTCGAGCATCAGATGAGGGTTGTTCTTCGAGGTAATAACCCTTGCCGGTCGGCGTAAGAGTTGGAAGGAAGTTGTCTTCCATATGGGGGTGCAAAAATAAAGCTCCCTTTGCCTGAAGAACCATTTTAATGAAACTTATCACACCGTACCTGTACATGGAGATAGACGATTCCCCCCAGAACCCCAATGAACTTGAACGTTTTCTTGGGAAACCTTCTGTATTGTTCAGTAAAGAAGATATAATCCGGTTTGTTGTCCAGAATGGCATCGAGATGATCAACTTCCGTTATGTTGGAGAAGACGGAAAGCTGAAGACACTCAATTTTGTAATAACGGGGAAGGAGCATCTGGATACGATATTAAGTGATGGAGAGCGGATCGACGGATCGCAGCTTTTCTCATGCATTGAAGCTGGTTCAAGCGATCTGTATGTGGTTCCCCGGTACAGAACTGCATTTATGAATCCCTTCTCTGAGGTGCCGACACTTGAGATCCTCTGTTCATTCTATACAAATGAGGGAAAGCCGCTCCCAAACGACCCCTCATATGTCCTGAGAAAGGCTCATGAATTATTCAGGAAAGAGACTGGTGCAGAATTTTTCGCTCTTGCTGAACTGGAATACTATGTGATCGCAGAGCCGGATCCGCTGTACCCTGTCAGTGATCAGCGGGGATACCACGAGTCCCGTCCCTTCACCCAGTTTGAGGAGTTTCGTATCGAAGCACTCCGGCTGGTGGCACAGGCTGGCGGAAAAGTGAAATATGGGCATGCAGAAGTCGGATGTTTCACGCAGGATGGCAGACTCTATGAACAGCACGAGATCGAGTTCCTTCCCACCCCGATAGAGGATGCAGTCGATCAGCTGGTGATCGCAAAATGGATCGTCAGGATGCTTGGAGAAGCATATGGCGTGCAGGTGAGCTATGCGCCAAAGATCACCGTCGGCAAAGCCGGTTCAGGCCTCCACT
>NZ_JARVGN010000552.1 GCF_029762515.1 Methanocalculus sp.
TGCCGGTCTTGTCTGCGTGGGACTGGATGCGGCTGGCAGATTTTTGTGTCATGGATTTCTTCCCCAAGTGTATCACCTCCTGAGATTTGGTAAGTGATCAATCAGGGGTTTTCATATGTTATTCCCGAAACAAAACACAGGAAAAGAAATTAAAAATAATATTGGTAACAATTTCATGACGCTATTCGGTCTTTTTTCCACGAATTTCAATGAAACGCAACGCTAAAATGCCATCCGACGTAATCGAATAGATTTTTTCCTTCTTGCTACCCGATTTATACCGTTCTTTGACAAGGTTCCACTCTACAAGCGATGAAAGATACTTTGAAAGAATTGCGGAATGAAATACCCGCTTTGTTTTCTTTTCATCCTTTTCCCTGATTGGAACGTATTTTTTCGAGAACTCAACCTGCAATAATTTTCTGAGTAGACCGGCCTCGCCATAAGGGCTGAGTAATTTTAATATTTGCACATAGTTGGGATTTGTCGAGACATCTTTGACATGCATCTTTGGTATTGAAAGTTTTTGAATTGCTATCTTCTCACCGGGTGTGTGATATGCTTCGCCTTCAAGCCACACCGACATAACGAAGAGACCAATTGATAGAGGTTTTGTCCCGCCAGATATGTTGAATGAAAACTTTGCTCCAGGGTACTGGGCATAAATATCCAGTACAACATCCCGTATCGCATCAAACGTAACAGAATCAATTTTTTGCACCATACAGGGTATCTTCATCACTTCGGAGATTTGTTGAACAGTGCTAATTGCCTCCCGAATTCTGGGTTTCGTTGCCTTCAGGCGTTCCGAATCAGAATCACTATCGATAAAGATGTCATCTTCAACAATGACAAAGGTCCTCGTGATGTTCTCCAGCTGGTTGATCGAAATGGGATATGTCTTGTGAATGCTCTCTCCAGCACTGATGATGTGGATATGTTCCCCATCGGTCATAGGACAACAATTATTTCCAAGGTTATTTTTTGTTACTATTTTAAGTTTCAATTACCGAGATGTAACATGAGATATTCCACAAGATTCTCCTAGGATGTCCCAGGGAAGTGTAATCCGCTCGGTTAATCTCCACGTCATCACTGCCTGCAATTATCGATGCGAATTTTGCTTTTTTAGGAAATGGAGTCCGCCCATCATGGATCTCAGTCTGGGGGACGCCATCATCT
>NZ_JARVGN010000553.1 GCF_029762515.1 Methanocalculus sp.
ATTACGGAAATTGAGGGTTGCAATTCAGGAAAAAGAAGTTGAATCATATTTGGATTATCGCTTTCAAGGAAATCCTTTTATCAGTGATGGATTCCGCTACGCAAAAGCCAAGAAGCGAGGTCTGGTATGAGGAAAAGTATGCATCCTGTAACATTCAGAAGAGTTGTTGAGGCAGCTTTCTGTATAGAAAATGAACGTGAGATATCGTATCGTCAGCTCCAAGATGCTCTATCTGTCTCCGAGAATAGAGCGAAAGAAATACTCCATGAATTGGTGAGAATTGGTCTGATCTCTCGCGATCAACAGGTATTCAGAGAAACAGAGGCCACCAAACGATTTATTCAGGCAATAAAGGGAGATGATTGGCGAACAGTCCATAAGATATTGATGGATTATTCGTATTATGCCAGGTTCTATACTGGGATCAAGAACAATGGGCCAATCGATTTAAACAACCTCCCCCCCCTCATCTCGGATGAGGAGTTTATCTTCAACGCAACGGCCCTCTCTGTTCTCTCGGACTGGACATTGAGGATCGGAACGCTTCAACGAAATGTGTTCAACAGCCATTACTATGACGTTGATGGCACAACGCAGTCATTTGCACAGACATTATTGGGCGTCTACGATGATTTGAACCGATCCGGAATCGGCAATATCAAACAGCGTTACGTCGAGATCCCGAAGATCAGGGAATATGTCTGCGAACAGTTGAAAATTTCACGAAAAAAATTTGATACCACATTTATCGACCTATATGCGAAGAATATCGGTGGATGGGAATTAGCCGGAGCTCCGATTACCACACATGCAAAACAATCCAGCACAAAGATAAAATCTCTTGTTTTTTCCCAGATGCTTGATCGAGTATCGGTAGAACTCACATCTGATAGATACTTGCAGGGAGTCGAGTTCGGGAGAAAACGCTACTATTATCTTGCAATTCACACGAGGGACGTATTATGAGCGATTTGAATATTGTCATTGCTAAGAAGAATTACGAAGTTTTTGGGCTGAATGCAAATCCGTTTCCCTATTCAGGAATCCCCGAGCAGGTTCCAAATATCTACATCGGTCAGCAGGAGGTGATGGATAAGGTGAGCAATGTCCTCTCCTCGGTGTTCTCTACAGGAAATTCAAACCATCTCATCCTCACAGGATCCT
>NZ_JARVGN010000554.1 GCF_029762515.1 Methanocalculus sp.
GATATCATGAAGGAGTCAAGGAATACTTCATTTTCATTGCCGTTCTTCTGGTATCTCGCATTGATCTTCTGTTCGATCTCCTTGATATCCTCGGCGAGCTGCACCTTCTCGTCTTCCGTTCCTGGACTGAATACCATCCCATGCGGCTCAAGGAACACGATGTGCTGCTTGCTGTTGTCGACGATCCACATGATGAAATCGGGATAGAACCAAGAGGTTTTGTAGAATCCTACACCATTTTTCGGGATATTACGGAGCAGATAGACTTTTTTCTCGTGAAATTTGTCTGTTTCTTTCTCGAGGTGTGCCTTGATTTCCCGCACAAGCCTTTCTTCGCCTTCGTTGAGCCCTTCCGGAGATATGGCGGCAATCCTTCTCGATTTTCTATCGGTTTTTGCGAGCAGCGGTTGATAAAGGTGATTTTCGAAGAAAACATTCGTTACGAAGTTCGCTTTCTCCCCCGCATAGAGCCGGTCAACCTGCTGGATGAGTGCATCGATGGCTTCAAGTGCGTCTGTTTCATTCTCCCGAACTTTTATGACATAGTTCTTGAACTCAAAGTTGCCGTGCGACTCCGAGAGAGGTTCGATTTGGATGGTATCCATCATCCATGTGTTTTTCTGCCGGTTATATGCCATCTGGAGGGATTTTTTCAGGATGAGCACGATCACATCCTGCAGTTTCTGCAGTTCCTCGAAAGAACGGGGATTGACCACATGGTCCGCACAGTACAGGGTGTAGATCATAGGATCTTCGATGATCTCCCGTAGCAGGGCTTTGGTGAAGATCATGTTCTTCCATCCCCTGTCGTTCCCGTGCTCGAGCATGGTGAAGTACACCGCATTCCAATCGATGAAATCCAGGAAACGCGGATCAATGCTAACGGGGTCGGGCATGGTGTCCGCTTCCATCCCGTTGTAGTAGGTGCTGTCTTCGCTCTCCACTTTGGCGAGGAGATCGACCTTCACGGGGAGGATGTGATCCTCGGCAAGGACAAAACGCCGTTTCCTCTCGAATCCCGTCTTCTCCCAGTGGGGTACAAGAAGGCCTTCATAAATATGGTCTCGGTTTACGCTGATTGCGATCTTGCGTTCCACGGTCTTGTAGTCGTCAACGCCCTCGATGGTGAGGAATTCGCGGAGGTAGCCGATGTACTTT
>NZ_JARVGN010000555.1 GCF_029762515.1 Methanocalculus sp.
GCCTCCATCCGCGTCAGAAGGGTTCCTGATGTCGTCCGTTCCGTAAAGGAGTATGAGACGACCGGAAGCTCGGAGTTCTCATGAATATACCGGCGAAGTTCATTCCTGACGATCGCGGCCTCGGCACACCGGAAACAACTTCCGATGAAGACGGCATCAGCATCGACCTTCCCGGAGACGAGAGCATCAGCACGGGCAATAGCCAGTTTCAGATCAGGGCTCTTCACATTGAGGCCAAATGATGCTTCACTCTTCTTCAGATCGGCAAGTGAGATATCAGGATAGAAGAGCTGGGCATCAACAGATGCAGCGGCCTCTGCGATCTCATTCTGTACACCCGAGTATTCTGCCCCGCAGGTGAGCTGTGCTATTCTGACCGGCCGGCTCATTCTTCACCGCCTCCAAGCTCCTTCAGGAACGATTTTATGGATGCAACGAATGCGACACCTTCGTCCTGCGTCTTTGGATAAACAAGATCAAGGATAGGTATCTCTTTCTGTTTCAGCCGGAAGATGAGAAGTTCGTTCGTCCTGGCACATCCCATGCACCCGAAGGCAAATTCCGCATCGTTTACGATGATCGCTGCCTCGGCAGCGTCAAGGAGCGGTCCATAGACGGACATCCTGCCCCTGACTCCGGAGGGTACTTCGACCGCGGCCCACCGGAGGCCTTTCTTCGGATCTTCCGGGGTTATCTGGAGCGGTGGGGAGTCGAATCCGGGTGTCTGAATATGATCGCGAATCGAGAGTGCTGATCCGAGTGGCTCATGCCCGAACCTTGCAACAAGATCCGATAACATCAGGCTTGTTGCAGGATATATGAAGACTTTTACCATAATCAGGCCTCCTCTGTTTCTATAATTGTCGAGAGATCGTCAATATCGAGCGGGGATGCTCGTCTGATCGGTACGGCTGCTTTCAACAGATCATTATCATTCATAGTATCAGTCTCTCGTAATCCGTATGATATGAACCGTGCGAGGCCGATCTCATACTCATGCCCGAGGTATCCGGGCCTTGATCCCCCGAGGTTCGCCCTGCATCGCCGCGGATCTCCCGGAGGAAATCCCCTGTCCTTGATGAAGATATGGAAGGGATCAAGCTTCCGGAGGTGTTCAACCACCCTCTCAACTTCGTCCGGGGTCCCGGTAACCTG
>NZ_JARVGN010000556.1 GCF_029762515.1 Methanocalculus sp.
TGAGACAACCTCGCCGATGATTGCAGCATCAGCGCCGGTCGGGTGGGAGCGTATTGCCGAGAGGATGGCTTCTGCATCATCTGCTGCAACCCCCATCACCACTTTACCTTCGTTTGCAACCTGAAGGGGATCGATTCCAAGGATATCAGCCGCAGACCTGATGCTCCTGCGAATCGGAACCTTCTCTTCATCCAGCAGGATTCCAAACCCGCTCTTCCGGGCCATCTCATTGATAGCAGCTGCAAAACCACCTCTGGTCGGATCCTTCATTGCATGAATGTCACCGGCAGCGAGCGCACGCTCAACTATCGGCCAGACCGGGGCAACATCTGACCTGAGCGTCTCACCAAATTCGAAGCCCTCGCGGTATGAGAGAATAGATATGCCATGATCACCAAGTGTGCCCGAGGAGATGATGAGATCCCCTTCCTGCAGGGTGCTGTCACGCACAGGGCGATCAGCTATCCCTATTCCTGCGGTATTGATGATGATACCATCGAGGGATCCCCGTTCCACAACCTTTGTATCACCAGTAACTATACTGGCACCGGCTTCGCCGAGTGCCAGATCCATCGAGGCAACAATACGGGCAAGATCCTCAACAGAGAAACCCTCTTCGATGATCATTGCAGAGGTGAGGGCAATCGGCCGTGCCCCCATAACTGCAAGATCGTTCACCGTGCCACAGACAGATAGCCTTCCGATATCTCCTCCCGGGAAAAAGAGGGGGCGGACCACATGGGAATCGGTGGTGAGTATAATATTGCTGCCATTAATGGGAATAATTGCTCCATCGTCAAGGGCTTCAAGACCAACACCACCAGCATTGTTGTGGGAGAAAGCTGTCAGAGTCCTGAGGAGTTCCCCCATCACCTCTCCACCGGCACCATGCATCAGATTGACTTTCATTCTTCACCTGTATCTATCTCAATATTTTTCACTACAATCTCTTTTCCGGCAACAAGTGTTGGGAGTTTTCCACAATCCGGGCAGACATAGATCTCTTCACCCTCATATCCGCATGTACAGCGGGTTCTGGGGGGGATGGTCTCACAGACGATCTCTGCTCCGTTCATTACCGGATCATCTGCTGTGAGGGTCTCAAAAAGAAAGGAGACCTGCTCCGGATTTATCATA
>NZ_JARVGN010000557.1 GCF_029762515.1 Methanocalculus sp.
GGGGTGCCCTATCAGCGCTGGGTGGAGTCTGAGCTATATGATGCGGTTGCATCTGAAATTGATGAAAATGAGTTTCTGCGAGCAGTATTCCCGAAGATGAAAACAATCCCCTCAAGAAAGAAGATGAAGCAGGGGAGGAATGCGATGCACTTCTGGAATTTGTACGCGCTGGGACGGTGGGGTGAGGTTTTTGAGGTTTCACTTCAATAAGGCGCCATTACGTTCACTAGGTGAAGGGGATATGTGTCATTGGTTGCTGTTTTTTCAAATTTTTATTTCAGCCACCGCAATCACCGGAACACCATCCAGATCATCATACACTATCGGATAAAGCCTGAGTGTGAAAGCTCCATTAAGCAGCTTCTCTGATGAGAGATCAAGATCCTCTAGCAGGAGTATCGGGTGCTCCCCACAGAGAAACGCCCGGTGCGCGGCGCGACCCTCCTCACGGTGCAGTGGAGTTGCGATTGAGATGGTGTCCAGCCCGAAGACCTGCAGCTGCGGGCAGAGCTCTCTGAGATATGCGGGGAGCGCAGGGTGTGCCCAGGGGTGGACTGAGGCATAGAGATCAGGAGAGGTTGCGAGGAGACGGAAAGCGCCGGTGCGTATCAGGAGCGCAGCTGCATTCTTGATGCCATCGATCTTGGATAGCGGCTCTTTGAGATCGTCTGGAGTGATTGGCTGATCACCTTTGATGGGAAGATCGATACAGAAGACGGGGGCGTAGAGAGTTTCAGGTGAGAGGATATCAGTTACCGATGAACCATTTGGGCAGAAGTGGCGGGGGAGATCAATGTGGGTGCCGCTATGGCTGCTGAATGTGATGAGGCTTGTGTTTGAGGAATCACTTTTCGTGATGGACTTTACTTCGCTGATGGAGACTGGCGGGGTGCCCGGGTAGAGGGGCGCGGAGCGGTGCAGAGGGTGGGAGATGAGGAGGGGCATAATTTCAAATACGATACAACAATTAAAGGGAATTTGTTTAACAACCATTATTTTTTCTCTCTAATCTTGAATAGATCACTTTTGCAGGATTTCCAGCAGCCACAGAATAGGGAGGAATATTTTTCGTAACGACACTATTTGCACCTATGACGCTTCCTTTTCCAATTACGACATCTCTAGTTATT
>NZ_JARVGN010000558.1 GCF_029762515.1 Methanocalculus sp.
CTTTGAGGTAATCGGGGATCTGCCTGAGCTTGATCTGAAGCTTG
This sequence comes from Methanocalculus sp., assembly GCF_029762515.1. Classification (GTDB taxonomy): domain Archaea; phylum Halobacteriota; class Methanomicrobia; order Methanomicrobiales; family Methanocorpusculaceae; genus Methanocalculus. Next base: position 45 of record NZ_JARVGN010000558.1, read on the forward strand.
CCTCAGAGATCACGTACAGGATTCGGGCGATCGCACGCGGTAATGTCTCATTTCATGGTTTTTTTGCCCAGGTGTCTGATCCATTCTTCACAGGCGGGATCGCTTTCTCACGTGAGTGTGATCTGGCACCTGCCATACAGGTTCAGCCACGGGGATCCCCGGTGGTTCTGAGCGGAGAGACCACCGGGTACGGGGAGGCGACCTCACGCAGGCTACTCTCGCCATCCGGAACGGCGGTCCGATCATTCCGGCCATATATGCCGGGAGATGATCCCCGCCAGATCGACTGGAAGGTGACTGCAAAGACCAACAGGCTTACGGTCCGTGAGGTGTATGCACAGGCAGGCGAGATACCGGTTATTGTCCTCGATATGCCCGATGATGCCGTGATGGCCGAGCGGCTGGTCGGGTTTGCTGCAGGTGCTGCCGAAGACTCGTTGAAGTCATCCCATTCGGTCTCTCTCCTCGCTATAGCAGGGGGGAACGTGATCAGGTTTCTGCCCGATGAACGGCAGGCTTCCCGTGTTTTGGCTGCCATCCGTGATCTTCCCCCATCCGGGCGAAATGATCACTTCTACCGCTATCTCTCAGAGACTGATACCAGGAGAGTGATCCTCTCCCTGCCGACTGCATCGGTACTTCAGACATGGTTTACGGCTGTTATCAGTCACCGGGGAATGCCTTCATTTGAAGCAGAATGTATCCGTGCATTCTCAAGGACGAAAGGAACGTCAGTCCTCCTCTTCAGTACAGCAATTGGTGATGCAAGCCACATCGGTATGGTTGCACGGGCGGCAAAACGGATCGGGCTCTCTGTACACCTGCGGATCCCTTCATCATCTACGGTTTCCCTACGGCAGGCTGCTTTTCCGATCGATTCTGTCGAGGTGATCTGAATGGATATGCCCGCTTTGAATAAAGATCTGGTACTTCGGATCCTCTTCCTGGCAGTCTCCGGTTCACTCCTGATCGCGTTTCATCCCCTCCTCATGATCGCATGGCCGTTTGCCCTGTTCGGGATGGTGTATGCCAGGCGGATCCCGGAGAGCCCGATCATTGAGCTCTGTTTCGGGGTGCCGCT
>NZ_JARVGN010000559.1 GCF_029762515.1 Methanocalculus sp.
GATTCCCTTGGCGAGAAAGAGGCAGCAAATGCTGTCTTAAAAGGTATTGAGTCCTCTATTGTGGCAGGGCATGTCACAAAAGATATGGGTGGCTCCCAGTCGACGAGCAGTGTCGGCGACTGGATAGCTGGCAAAATCAGGTCCGGCGAGTAAACAGAACAAAGGCAACCCCAAGCAGGATGCCGGAGATCACCACTGCGGTGGATCCGGCACTCTGCTCAGGTGCTGTCGGGAGTGGTGCTGTCGGGAGTGCTACTGTCATAACCTGATCAGGTACTCGAACCGGTTCAAGGGTTGTTGAAACGCTGCTCGTCTTTCCTGAATCAACTGCAACAAGTTCGGAATAGGACTGGTAATTCTCTTTTTGAAGATTGATCAGGTGAAGGCCGAGATCTGCCCGTGAGATGATGTAGGATCCCTCAGCATCTGTTGTGCCGACGAAGTTCTGGTTCTGGAAAATACTTGTGCCGGGATCCGAGGTGATGACAATACTGCCATATTCCCGGAATTGTGTTCCTGTGCGTGCGAGAACTGCATGCACCCTGACTGTCTCCTGGGGCATGATGTAGGCAACACCGTTCCAGTTCTGATAACTGCCGGCTTTTTTCAGCTGAAATCTCATCATGCCTGCACGCAGGTCAGTGACGGTGAGGGGGGTATAGCCGCGAAAGACATTGGTGATATAAACCTCTGCACCATCTGGCTCTGAAGTGATCTGAATCGTTCCGGTCGGCTCTGCCGAAGCAGGCGAAATACAGAGGGCAAGGCAGAGAAGCCCTCCAAGAATCAGGATAGATGTCCGGATCTGCATAGCATGCTATACTCGTCCTGTGATCTAGATAATAGTTCGTCCCGCGGGGTACCTGACTGCCATTCCTTCATCTGTCCGGAGAACTGTTCCCCCGGAGAGAGCGAAGGCTTTACTGAGGTACCTCAGCTGCCTGGTGTCCGGGAGAGTATCGCCGGTTGAAAGGGTGATCTGTACGGTCTCCTCATCAATTTTCTTGAAGGTGATTGCCATTAGATCAGCGCCACAGGCAGCATACCGGGTGATCAGGGTGAGGGCGGCGCGTTCAAACCTGATTGGATCCATGATGGCGCTGAGGTTTTCATCAGTG
>NZ_JARVGN010000055.1 GCF_029762515.1 Methanocalculus sp.
TGAGGTCGTCCTCCGCCTTCTGCCTGCACTCTTTGGAGCGCTCACAATCCCTCTCTTCTATCTCATCGGCCGCGAGCTGATTGACGAACAGACCGGGATCATTGCAGCGGCACTGCTCGTTGTATCTCCATTCCATATCTTCTATTCCCAGGATGCACGCGCTTATGTTCCGATGCTCTTCTTCTTTGCCCTTGCATGCTGGCTCTATCTTCTCGCCCGTCGCCGTGGATTGATCATGGACTGGGTCCTCTTCGGAATTGTCGGATCGCTTGCTGTCTGGACACACTTCTATGCTATTGTTCCTGTAGGGGTACTGGTTCTCTTCGAAGCAGTGACAAGGGGGCGTGAATATATTGCGAAAGAACGACCGTTTATCCCGGTTGCAGCAGGGATAGCAGTCCTTGGTATAACGATGCTCCCCCTCCTGATCGTCGGTATCGGTTTATTCATATCAAGAACCGGAACAGGCGCGGTATTTGGGACATCCGGTCTTCCTCTCATCCTCTCGACAATCGAGTCTATCTCCGGCTTTAGCACACCGATTGCTGTTCTCTTCATGATCCTGTTCATAGCGGGGCTCATTGGTCTCTTTATAAACCGCCGTGAGGAGGCTCTCCTTCTCATCCTTCTGTTTATCGCCCCCCTCATCGTCTCCCTCCTTCTGGCAGGCTCGATGCCGATGGTCCCGAGATATCTCATTGCCATGATATTGCCGTTCTTTATTGGCATTGCGGCTGTATTCAGGCTCATACCTGAGGGTTTCCGCTCTCCACATGTGCTTGCAGTAGCCGTTCTTGTGCTCTGCCTCATCCAGGTGCCGTTCCTCGCCGGGTATTATACCACCTACTCGAAGAACGACTGGAGGGGCTTATCCGGAGCGCTTTCTGAGGTAACAGAGCCCGGAGATGTCATCGTCCTGGTTCCGGGGTACATGAGGCAGCCTCTTAATTACTATTATTCAAATGAAACAGATGGAACGCTCCAGCTCAGCGCAACAACTGCCGATAATCTTGATGCCATCCGAATTTCTCATCAGAATAACAGGATCTTCTTTATTGTGACCGGCGACATCTTTGCGGCAGATCCGTCTGGTGGAGCATATGCATGGCTTGAGCAGAATTCCGGGTATGCTGGTTCGCTGACCGGGATACACCTCTTTATGATCCCGGAGTGATGTGCTGTTGACAGGGAATCCCAAACTCTCCATTATTATACCAACCTTCAATGAATCAGCGAATATCGGGCGGATGATAGATTCAATTCTTTCTATCCTCAGGAACAGTGGTATTCATGGAGAAGTGCTGGTTGTCGATGACTCTTCGCGTGACGGCACGATCCGGATTGTACAGGAGATCGCAGCATCCAACCCTGAAGTCCGTATTATTGTCAGGGAGGACGATCCGGGCCTTTCACAGTCGGTTGTTGAAGGATTTTCAGCAGCAAAGGGCGATATCCTTCTTGTTATTGATGCAGACTTTTCGCATCCTCCATCAATGATCCCGGAAATGTACAATGCTGTCTGTTCAGGTGCTGATATTGCAGTAGGGAGCCGTTATCTCAAAGGTGGTGGAATAGAAGACTGGCCATTGAAGCGCCGTATCATCTCCCTTGGCGCAACAGGCATGGCCCGGATTCTTGTCCCTGAAGTAACCGACCCGGTGAGCGGCTTCTTCGCCCTCAAACGATCAGTCGTCTCTGATGCCCCTCTCCGCCCCCGGGGATATAAGATACTCTTAGAAGTTTTGGGAAGAGGCAGATGGGTGACAGTAACCGAGCTTCCCTTCACATTCCATGATCGGGAGGCAGGAGAGAGCAAACTCAGGATGAGCACTATGACCGAGTATGCTGCCCAGGTGATCTCCATTGCACTCTCTGCTCTGGTTTCACGAACAGGTCATGTATATTCCGAATGGATGAGGCTGATCAAGTTTGGCCTTGTCGGCCTCTCCGGGATCGTCGTCAATATGGGGCTTTTGTACCTGCTGACGGAGTATGCAGGGTTATATTACCTGGTATCCGCGGTGGTGGCGATTGAACTCTCCATCCTGAATAATTTCATCTTAAATGATCTCTGGACGTTCTCATCCCGGAGACTGATTCACCGCTACTCCTGGATTAAGCGATTATTTGCTTTCCATATCATCGCCGCAGGCGGCCTGCTCATCAATCTTGGAGTCCTCTATCTCCTCACGGAATTTGGCGGTATCTATTACATGGTTGCAAATCTTGCAGGCATACTGGTAGCATTCCTCTGGAACTTCTTCTTAAACCGCCATCTTACCTGGAAGGGCGGAGTTCCCCGGCTGAACTGAGATCCCCCAATACCAATATTTTTCCTCTCTTCCACAAAAACAGGATAGGACAATGCTCCCTCCCCGCCCAGACGACCCGGCCAACCGCGAAAAGAAACAGATCGCAGGGGTTGCAATCGCAAGCAACACCTTCCTCGTCATCCTGAAGCTGGCGATTGGTTTTCTCACCGGATCGGTTGCGATCATCTCTGATGCAGTACACTCGGCAACCGACATCATCGCCTCATCTATCGCATATTTTGCCGTCAGGAAATCTGCGCATCCACCGGATGATCAGCATACATACGGGCATGGAAAATTTGAGTCGCTCTCGGGACTCATCGAGGCGACACTGATCCTGCTTGTAGCATTATTCCTCATCTATGAAGCTTCAACTGCCCTGATGCGGGGGGAGAGCACCCTCGACCCCGATCTTCTCGGGCTCGGGATGGTGGCAGTCGGCGTATCTGCGATAGCAAATATCCTGATATCCCACAGGATGATGAAGATCGCCAAAAAGACCGAATCGATTGCACTTGAGAGCGATGCCTGGCATTTGAGGACTGATGTCTATACATCGGTCGGTGTCTTTGCCGGACTTATCCTGATACATTTCACCGGCATACTCCTTCTTGATGCGCTCATCGCCCTTGGTGTGGCACTTGTCATCATCAGGACAGGGATCGGCCTTGTGAGGCGATCGCTTGCCGATCTCCTTGACACCCGTCTCCCTGAAGAAGAGGTGGAGCGGATCAGGGAGATCCTGATTGCTCACTGCACTGATTATGTGAACTTCCATGGCCTGAGAACAAGGAGATCCGGCCCTGAGAGGTTCATTGAGTTCCATGTGATGTTTGAGAATGATATCCTCCTCAGCACAGCCCATGATCTGGCAGACCACCTGGAGGCGGATCTGAAGAAAGAGTTCCCGAGGTGCCATGTCACCGTCCATATGGAGCCCTGCCATGAGGCATGTGAGGAGTGCGGTGTTGCTCTCTGCCCTGCACGAAGAGAGTGATTGTAACTCCCCTATTCTCTCTTCTTAACCCGCCTTTTTTCGATGGCAAGAATATTTTTCCCATTCTCCCGGAGATAGGATACACCATCCATCATCTCCCTGACGAGATAGATGCCAAGCCCCCCAATCTTCCGCTCATCAATCCCGAGGGTTATATCCGGAGGTGGCAGGCAGAGCGGGTTAAATGGTTTTCCAGAGTCGATAAGGGCGATACTGATCTCCTCCTCTGAACACTTTACCATCACTTCTACCACTCCCTGCTCCTCTCCATATGCATAGGATGAAATATTCGTAAAGATCTCATCTGCTGCAAGCTGGATATCAAAAATCTCTTTTGGCTCTGCACCGGCTTTTTCCAGTGTCTCCTCCAAAAAATCCGCCAGATCCGTAAGGGATTGTATTTCAGCCGGGAATATTCTGCTCGCGAGCATCGGATATGTAATCTGTTATGTTCATAATGAAATATTCCTTCCCTCTCCGATGCAGTTCATCCATAAGGGTGAGAGAGAGGTTGGATTATGACAATCGTTGATCAATCACAGTTCTATTATGATCGTACAGGGAAGAGAAGAGGGAGATAATGTGGATCTTCATTGTGGAGAACCCGGATACCGGGCTGGGGATTTGGGGCAGTACTGATGGACTCTGCCGGGTTCTCAGGCATGCTGAAATAGTATGATTGCAGAGTGAGATGTATGCGCACCCCCTCATATCTCTTCATCGTTCTTCTGATTGGTATTTTCATCGGTGCCGGTGGCACACTGCTCATCAGCGGTTTAACACCAGACGTTCAACCCCTGCCTGATCGCGAGATCATCTTTCAGGTCTCAACGATAGATGCCCTCCTTGAGAGCGTCTATGATGGCGTAATGCCGGTATCGGATCTGAGCCTTTACGGCGATCTCGGGATCGGGACCTTCGACTCGCTTGATGGGGAGCTGATCATGGTTGACGGTGTTGTCTACCAGGCACGTGCAGATGGATCGGTTGTGGTTGCTCCTCTGGATCTTCTGGTTCCGCTTGCAGCAGTGACTTTTTTTTATCCCGATATCACGATACCACATCTATCGACCGGAAATTTTGCTGAATTTGAGGAATATATTGATGGAACAATCAGGTCGGAGAACCTGAAATATGCGATCAGAATAGACGGGATGTTCCCGAAGGTGACGGTTCGTGCCCCTCACAGGCAGGAGCGGCCATACCCTCGCCTTGTCAATGCCCTGGCTGATCAGTATATGGCAACCCATACCAACATCAGCGGAACTGCTGTCGGCTTCCGTCTTCCTGCGTATGTTGCCGGATTGAATGTTCCGGGATATCATCTCCATTTCATCAGCGATGATCGGAGTGTCGGAGGCCATATTGTGGATTTTTCCCTTGATTCTGCAACTGTATCACTTGATGAAACCCTTAACTTCATGATGCGGCTCCCATCAGATGGAGGTTTCATAGATGCAGATCTCACAGCTGATCTCTCGGATGAGCTTACAGTAGTCGAACGTCCGGGGCAGGATTAGGCGGGATTTTCATGATGATAAGGATTAAGTGCAAATGTAACATATGTTTTACATTCTCAGGCACCTGGATCTGGTGCCGGTGGTGAACAGCGTATGGCATTAAAAATTATAACAGCACTCTTCAGGCCTGAAGAGTTCTTTGGGGAGCTTTCAAAAGAGGAGGCGGCATTTGCGGTGCCGTTTGGAATAGTCATTATCTATAGTATCCTCTCGGCAGTTGCCGGGTACCAGATGGCCGCTCTTATGGCCCCGATGTACGATGTTGCCCTCGAAGGGTATGGGGGTGTCATTGCGATCTTTGGAGCGATCGGTGGCTTCGTTGGAGGTATCATGGTCTGGATTGTTGCAGCGGTTCTCTTCTATCTGGTAAGCATGGCCTTCCATGGTGAAGGTTCGATGAAGAAGGTACTTGAAGCAGTCGGGTATGGGATGGCGCCGCTGATTGCCGCCGCCGGAATCGGGATTGCGTATCTTGCGATGGTTGCCGATCAGGTGGTTGCCCCGGTTATACGTGACATCATGGACACGACAGTTGCCGAAGAGGCGGTCGAGGCATTCATGAACCAGCCGGTGATGGCGGATTTCACCCTTCTCCAGACATTCCTCTCCGTTGTCTTCATGATCTGGGCGGCAAACATCTGGTACTATGGGATCCGTCATGCACGAAAGCTTAAAGCACGGGATGCAGGGATCACAGTTATTATCCCGGTAGTCCTTTATCTGATTATAGTCATCGCATCATATGGGGTATTCTGATGAAAAAAGTAATGATCCTGCTGGTTCTGAGCATTGCACTGACATGTGGGATAGTTGGAACCAGCACCGCTTCCCAGGTAGGTGTGATCGATGTCTCTCTCGATCCTGAGGTCTTCTTCCCCCATGATACCGGGACAGTAACTATCGTCATTAAAAATACAGGCACTGATTCGGTTGAATTATCACGAGTAAACCTTCAGGGAACCCGGAGTATCTATGTCATCGAGAGTCCGCATTACATCGGAGTGGGTAGGCTGGGTGCTGGGGATACGATGACAACCAGTTTTACTATACGTGCAGGAAACGAGGAGGGTATCTTCTATCCCCGCTTCTCCCTGAATTTTGTCCCGAGTGGCAATATGATGTTTCCGATTTCACTGAAGGTGGATAAAACTCCGATTGAAGCCGGTATCAAAACCCGCCCTGATACCTTCATGGAGGGAAAGAAAGATGTGGTTGTTGTCTCTGTCGGTAATCCGCGTGAAAATTCACTCTCCGGTGTCACTATCACCCCGCAGACAGGAATAGCAAATACTGTCCCAACAAGTATCTTCATTGGCACTCTCCAACCGGGAGAGAAAAAAGAAGCTGAATTTTCTGTCACCCCAACAGGAACAGGCGATATCACCTTCAATGTCGAATACCGCAATGGCCAGAACCGGCAAACCGTCCCCCTCACCATCCCGGTTGTGCCTGGCACCGCAAAGAGGGTTCCTGAGCCGATCGTTTCGAATGTGGAGGTCACATCAATTGCCGGTGGATACCGGATCACCGGGGATGTCTCGAATGCCGGCCTTGAAACTGCCCGCTCTGTCGTGATGACAACAAAGGATCCCGCTGAGCCGATCGATCCTTTCCGGGTCTATGTTGTTGGTGCACTTGATGCAGATGACTTCTCCTCGTTCGAGGTGACATTCACTGCAAAAGATGCCGAGACAGTACCTCTTGTGACCAGGTACCGGGATGATGATGGGAATCTCTACGAGGAGGTTACCCATGTGACGATTCAATCAGGACCGATGCCTGTTGCGGAACAGGATGGCATATCCCCGATGGTGATTGGGATCATCGGGCTCTCTGTTGTGATCGTCGCCGGAGCACTCCTCTACTCGCGTAAGAAGCGATGAAGGCAGCGATCCGGTTCCAGGATGTCACGAAAATATACTCCCTGAAGAGTGGAGACGTCACTGCTCTGGATCATGTGAGCCTCTCGATCGAGGAGGGGGAGTTCATCGCGATCATGGGCCCCTCAGGCTCAGGAAAATCCACTCTTTTGAATATGATGGGGTGCCTTGACACCCCAACAGATGGTGGGGTCTTCATAAACGGCCAGAATATCGGCGAGTTGAGTGATGATGATCTGACGATCCTGCGCCGCCGGCATCTCGGCTTCATCTTCCAGCAGTTCAATTTAATCCCGCTTCTCTCTGCAATTGAGAACGTCAGGCTCCCACTCATCCTTAATGGAGGCGCAGATGTGTGCACAGATCGGTGCATGAACATTCTCTCGGCTGTCGGTATCAGTGAGGAGCGGCTCGAACATAAACCCTCAGAACTATCCGGCGGCCAGCAGCAGCGGGTGGCGATTGCACGGGCATTGATTAACAACCCTGAGATCCTGCTTGCGGATGAGCCAACAGGGAACCTCGATACAAAAACCGGCGCCCAGATCATGGATCTCCTCTCACGTCTTCAGAAGGAGGAAGGGAAGACGATTATCATGGTTACGCACGATCCGACCCTCTCCCGGTATGCCGATCGCGTGATCAAAATTGTCGATGGGAGGATACAATGAACCGGCCGATATTCTTCCTCTTCGCCGTCAGGAACCTCAGGCTCCACTGGCTCCGATCCCTTCTGGCAATGATCGGCATCATCATCGGTGTTGTTGCAATCACCTCTATGGGAATCCTCGGCTCATCCCTCGTCCTCTCAATATCTGAGGATCTGACCACTGTTGGAGATACGATCGTTGTCGTGCCGCACACAGGGGGAAGTGTCATGGGGCGTGGCGGGGGAATTGCTTCAGATGACCTGATCACCTCCCGCCAGCTGGAGCGGATCATCCGTGCATCGGCTCCCCATACCGCGATCCCTGTCTATTCGGGCGGAGAGCGGATAAGGGTCGGCGGGGAGACCGGATTTGCTGCCATCTATGGAATGAGGACATCAGATGTCCCGCTCCTTCTGGAACTATCAGACGGACAGTACCTCAGGGGGGCTTCCGGTGCAATGGTCGGCCCCCGCCTCGCCGAGACCTATTCACTGAAGACAGGGAGCCGCTTTTCGATCGGGACTGTTGGCCAGAGCCTCCGGGTTGTGGGCATTCTGGAAGAGCGGGGGATGGGTTTTGACATCAACAGCGATAATGCAATCATCGTCTCTGATCGGTGGTTTGAGAGC
>NZ_JARVGN010000560.1 GCF_029762515.1 Methanocalculus sp.
TCTCGATCGCATCATCATATCGCCAGAGTTTATCAAGTGCTATCCCACGGAGAAACCAGGCAACAGGATCCTTTTGATTCAGGGTTATTGCTTTCTCATATGAGATGACTGCATCATCAAATTGGGAGAGGCGGCACTGGATGGCACCTTTCATGCACCAGATCTCAGAAACACTGAACGCTGAATCGGATTCATCATCCTTTGCAAGTCTGAGTGCCTCGTCAAATGATTGAAGAGCCTCGTCAAAACGGGAGAGCCGATAGAAGCAGACGCCCTGTAAAAACCAGGCTTTTCCAGAAGAGGGATCGATGACAAGTACCCGGCCAAAGAGTTTTATTGCATTTTCATACTGTTTCTCTGAGAGGAGATATTCACCCATCGAGATAAGATCAGGGAGATCATCGATATGGCTGGACTGATTCAGGATACCAATGGCCCGGTCAGTTTTTCCAAGCCCGAGAAGAGCAAAAGCATATCTTCGCCTGGTATCCCGGTCACCTGATCGAATTGCCAATGCTTTTTCAAAGGAATCTGCAGCATCATGAAATTCATGTAAAGAGAGTGAAGCGATCCCTTTCCCCTTCCATGCGATAAAGTTATCAGGATGTATCTGGAGTGCTGTTGAAAAAGACCGTATGGCACCCCGGAGATACCATACACCCGTATCATCGGGATAACCAGGCTGCATTACCCCGGTTTCTTCACCTTGATCTGATCGGGATAACCGGCAGAGGATCGTACCCCTCAGACACCAGAGCCGGGCATCGCCGGTGTCAAGAGCTGTCAGTCTGTCGACAAGATCAAGGGCTTCAGGATACATTCCTCCTGAGAGCAGTTCATGAACAATTTTTTTCAGATCAGGGAGAGCACCCGGGTGAAATGCCAGATTAAGCACTCGTATCGCATCGTCTGTTCTCCCGATTGCAAGGAGCGCAGATGCATATGCCTTGCGAACCTCCGGATCTTCTGCACGAATTGCGAGGGCTTCCTTATAGGCGAGGATCGCCTCAGGATAGTCCTTCATCCGGAGATATGCTTCACCTTTTCCAATCCAGGCTTCATGGTACCCCGGGTCAATTGCAAGGGCATCATCAAAGAGACGCACAGCATCTG
>NZ_JARVGN010000561.1 GCF_029762515.1 Methanocalculus sp.
GTTGAAGATATACCCCATCTTCGCTGCCTCCTCAACCTGCTTCCTGAGGATGTAGCGCGGATCACCCTCAAAGGGTTTTCCTTTCGGAGTGTAGATATCGCAGATAAACCGTGCTGCCCGCATCGCCTCAGGCCTCCAGGGGAGGATCTGGTACGTGGAGATATCCGGTTTCAGAACCATATCCGACTCTTCAATCCGTGCAAATCCCAAAATGGACGAACCATCGAAGCTGATACCGTCAGTCAGTGCCTTCTCGGCCTGCTTCGCAGGGATCGCAACATTTTTTGCCATACCGATGATATCGGTAAACTGGAGCCGAATGAACTTCACCCGGTCTTCCTCGATCTGTTCCAGGATCCTGGACACGTCGTCTCCTGTCATATGGAAGATTACTTCTACTGATTACTATAAATAGTTAATGGAACAACCATATACATCCGGGAGTCATGAAGAAATCGTTCCCGTGTGATACTCATGTGTGGCATTATCAGCGTCATTGACAGATCAAAAGCCGGAATGGATGGAACCCGCATCAAACACGCACTTTCGCTCATGAATGAGCGAGGGAGCGGCGAAGGTGCAGGGTATGCCGCATATGGCATTTATCCGGATTATTCAGAGTACTATGCCCTTCACCTCTTCTTTAACAACCTTGTCGAGCCAAAGGGCACCGTGGATGAGATCCTCAAAACCTGGGGGGAGATAGAATACGAAGAAGAGATACCAACCATTGAACAGCCCGATCTCCGCCGAACCCATATCCCCTGGCGATACTTCTTCAAGCCTGACCGGACCCTGATGCCCGGAAGCACAACCCCTGAAGAGGATATCATCACGATGCTCGTGATGAAGATCAATACCACCGTCCAGGGTGCGCTCGTCTACTCATCAGGCAAGAATATCGGAGTATTCAAGGCATCAGGATGGCCGGAGACGGTTGCTGACTTTTACCAGATTGAACAGTACGAAGGCTACATCTGGCTTGCCCATAACAGGTACCCGACAAATACCTCGGGGTGGTGGGGTGGTGCGCACCCCTTCAATCTTCTCGACTGGAGTGTCATCCATAACGGCGAGATTACCTCATATGGGACAAACCGCCGTTAT
>NZ_JARVGN010000562.1 GCF_029762515.1 Methanocalculus sp.
GGTGGGATCCCATGGTGACAACAGCTACACAGCTGTTTGCGTCGCCTGAATGGTAATCTCCCTTGACGGTTGGCCATCCGCTTGCCGGTGATTTCTTATCTGCCATCTTTCCTCACCTCAGGTACTGGAACGCTACGATGGCTGCAATCAGCAGTCCGACTGCAAGGCCATACCAGAATGCAGTAACTCCACCGGCATAGACAAGTGTTTTGTCACGGCCGGGGTAGCTGTTCATAAGGTTTCCTTCACCAGAGAGCATGTTGACCAGGTCATCTGCGACCTTATCGAGTTCAACAACCTGATCGATGATCGGCTGGTAGGACTCTCCGGCTGTCGTCACAAATCCGAGAACCGGATCGGCAACGAGGCCGAACTCAGGTAATACAAGAACATATCCCATGTCTTTCACCTCCGGTTTAGGCCTCGGTCTCCACGATCATCTTGGCATCAAGCCATGCGGCTGCATCGCGCTTTGAGAGTTCGATGAACTGTGCGTAGGTGTAGCCCCATCCGATGAGTGCAATCAGGAGTCCCAGGAGTGCAGATCCCATTGATATGAACGCAAACGAGATGACTGCCATCATGATCATTGAGAGGAACCCGCACTCTGCTGCGAGCATCAGTGTCCGATCCTGTGTGTTGGATGGACCAAGTGCTGCATTGAAGGGGTGCTGAATGGCGATGGCTCCGAGCATGAACGCAACTGCGGTAATGCCTCCACCGACAAACGATGCCTGTGCGGCAGGGATTGCGAATCCGAAGATGCTGATCGTTCCTGCTGTCAGGACGCCGAAGGTAAAGTCTCCGGTTGCCATTGCAGTGAATCCCATGATAGTGAGTGCTCCGATGATCGAGAGTTCAGCTAAGGACTGAACGAGCACCGGGATCTTCATGTTCAGCACGCTGTCTGCAAGGAAACCAAAGATGGCACCTGAGACGAGTGCAATAACAAGAGCTGCAAGTGGAGAGAATAAGCCGAATTTTGTTCCAACGAGCATTGCGATGATACCTGCACCAAATGCGACCATACCTGCGGATGGAACGCCTGTTCCGATACCGTAGCTGCAGAGCCTCTTGATGGTGCTCGTACCCCAG
>NZ_JARVGN010000563.1 GCF_029762515.1 Methanocalculus sp.
TCACCCGCGCAATGGTGATATGTGGGCAGAATGGCCGGGTTTCACGAGAAACACCTATAGTTTCAAGAGCTGAATCAATCAGTCCGGCAAGCGCAGCAGTTTTCCCCTCATCTTGCACCTTTGCCCAGATGACGCGGGGGCGAGTTGGATTGTTTGCTGAAATACCTCTGATCGAAACTGGATATGCAGGAAATTCCAGGGATTTCAGCTCTTCAATGACACGGGCAACCTGATCGGGAGACAGTTCTCCGAGGAATTTCAGGGTGATATGAAGGAGGGAGGGATCAACGATCGCAAGCCGTCCCGGTGCCTTGTGCAGTGGCTCCTGAACGAGAGATAATGCCTCCTGCAGGGATGCCGGCAGATCGATTGCAATAAATGCCCTCACCATAACTCGATAACCTGAAGTATGTCTTCGTCATAAAAGGGGAAATATCTTCACCTCCGGTTCTGTCAGGAGAGGAACAGATATCAGATGGCAAATAAGAATAGAAGGAACGTATAGATCTATACTAAGAGAAGGGGTATGCCTCATGTCTGATGTTCATGAAATTATTGTCTATTCACTCGAAGTCTGTCCGAACTGTGAGATACTCAAACAATACCTTCAGGACAATGCGATCCCCTTTATGGAACGGAGCCTTGAGGACCCCGAAGCACTCACCGATCTGAGAATGAACGGCATATTTGTGATGGAAGCACCAGTACTCCAGGTCGGGGATGAATACCTCACCTCACAGGAGATCTTTGAAAATGGTGCTGTATTGACCTCGATTGCAGAAGTCTGCCGACGGTGAAGGCTGCATGAAAGATACGCGGCAGTCAACACTTGATGGGGCATTCCAACCCCCGATGCCCAAGGTGCGGACTTCCCAGGGTCACATGATGGACTGGGACCGCCAGAAGATTGTTCAGCAGATCCTCACCGAGACCCGCCTTGTCGAGACCTTCTATGGACGGGAAGGGGCGGACCTCGAACTTGCTGAGCGGATAGCCCAGAATGTTGAGACCCGGATCAAAAAGCTCGGCCTCACCTTCCTCTCCGGTCCCCTTATCCGTGAGATCATGAATATCACCCTC
>NZ_JARVGN010000564.1 GCF_029762515.1 Methanocalculus sp.
GTGTCGGAGATGTGATGGTCGATGCCCTCCTCTTCAACCGGGAGCTGGCAGCACGATCCGATATTCTGGATCGACTTGGTCTCGATGCTGGCGACTATTACCTCGCCACCGTCCACCGTGCCAGTAATACTGATGACGAGCAAAATCTCAGATCCATCATGGCCGCATTTGCTGCGCTTGACCGGCCGGTGATCTTCCCCGCACACCCGAGGACGCGGAAGTTCCTTGAACAGTACGGAATTGCTGGTGACTCAATCACAAATGTCCAACTCATCGAGCCGCTCCCCTACCTCGATATGCTCCAGCTGCTCGGCCAGGCAGCCGCTGTCCTCACCGACTCAGGCGGTGTCCAGAAGGAGGCATATATCCTGCAGGTTCCCTGTATCACCCTGCGGGAGAATACCGAATGGGTCGAGACGGTGGAGGATGGCTGGAACGTACTTGCAGGTGCTGATACCAATCGTATCATTGCAGCAGTCCGCCAGATGGCCGGAGAGGAGCGAAACCAGCAGAACGAGTGCAATGCAACCCATTCCGCACATTATGGCGATGGCACCGCCGCAGACGCGATCAGACGGATTATCAGTGCATTTGACAAATAATAAGAGAGACAACATTATCGATGGAATGAACCAGAGGAGACGAACATGACAGACCGGCAAAGAGAGAGACCGCAGAACCCCCAGAACCACACAAAACACGACAATCATCTCGCAGCACTCATCAAGGAACGCGGGCCGATCAAAACCATCGGTGTCATTGGCATGGGCTATGTCGGGATCCCCGCCGCCGTCCTCTTCGCCGATATCCCCGGGATCAACCATGTCTATGGGTTCCAGCGGGACTCAAAGACCTCAGGGTACAAGATCGCGATGCTGAACCGGGGCGAATCCCCCCTCAAAGGCGAGGAGCCGGGGCTTGAGCCACTTCTTCGGAAGGTTGTCGATGCCGGCACCTTCTCCTGCACACCGGACTTTACAATGATTGCAGACTGCGATGCGGTGACCCTTGCCATCCAGACCCCGTTTCTGAATCATGCCGATCTCCTCCCTGACTTCACCC
>NZ_JARVGN010000565.1 GCF_029762515.1 Methanocalculus sp.
CCTTCGTACCCCCTCGGCGAGTCCGGGGTCAGGCCGTTTCTTCTCGGTAGTTGCAAACGCTCCCACCTCATCTGAGCGGATCTGAGCATCTTTGAGTGCGGACGCCACCGCATCCTCCACCTCTTCCGGCGTGATACCAAGCCGTGCTCCGATACCGATGGTGTAGGGTTTTGCCTTGATAAGCACCGAAACTCCCGGCCCCGCCACCACGATGCCAGGCTCAGGTATCTCGTAGACCGGCACCTCGCCATCGAGGAAGGCGGCATTCACCCTCCGGGTAGAGGGGCGGTTGATCACACGGCACTGCTCAACTGCGGCATATCCCTCAACAGACGGCCGCCCATGCACCTCGGTTGCTGTTGAGATCACAGGAATGATCCCGATCCCAGCAAGGCGGAATGCGAGATCGTTTGCGCCATGATGGCCGCCCAGGATCGGGATTGCATACTTCCCATCCGGGGTCACAACGACGATCCCCGGATCATGCCACTTGTCGGTGAGGAGCGGGGCAGCGGAGCGGACGGCGATCCCTGCCGACATCACCGCAACGATCCTATCATAGGTCGCAAATGCGGTGGTGAAGATTCCTTCCTCATAGGGAAGCAGATCGGCATCAATCGCTCCTGCTATCTTCTGGCCGAGTTCTGAGAAGCGGGGCAGGGCGATGACACAGCAGTTCATGAATAGAGATGTGAATGGACAAAACCGCTTTCGATACCAAGGACTGCACGGCCGATGACGATCAGGGCGGTCTTTGTAATCCCGGCCTCTTCGGCCTTATCTGCAATATCGGCGACAGTACCTTTGACAATCTTCTGGTCATCCCAGGTGGCATGGTAGACAACCGCAACCGGCGTATCCTCAGGGCATTCAACCCGTGCCATAATATCCCTCAGCTTCTCGGTGCCAAGGAATATCACAAGCGTCTCCCCGGTCCGGGAGAATTCTTTAATCCGATCTTCTTCGAGGGTTGCACCGGCAGGGCGGGTGATGATGACGCTCTCGGAAACACCCCGCAGGGTGAACTGGGTTCCGAGTGCTGCTGCTGCCCCGAAGAGGG
>NZ_JARVGN010000566.1 GCF_029762515.1 Methanocalculus sp.
GTTAATTCGCGTCAATATTCGATCACCACCTTATGCGGTTCAAAGGGGGCCTCCTGAACCCATCTGATCGCCTGATCGGGGCAGATGGTCTGGCATACTCCACAGAGGCGGCGCTGGTACAGCTGTTGGAGGCGGCAGTTTGTACACCGTCCGGGTCGATCCAGTTCAGGTACAAAGACACCCCGCTTATTCGGCCTCTGCCCCTCCCTGAATATGTTGTATGGGCAGACCATCACGCAGAGGTTGCACCCTTTACACCGTGTATCATCGATAACCAGTTTCATGCAATGGAAACCCTCGCATATAGAATTGTGCGGCTATTCAATAAGCACTTGCGTATCAACGCATTGATCATCGCACCTGATCCCTGATCCATGCATCATACCGTTCCCGTGCCCTGTCATTTACCAGTGAGAAGAGGTTGCCCCCGGCTGCATCTATGCCAACCACCAGCGGGAGATCATTCACCTCAATAACCCAGACAGCCTCGGCCATCCCGAGATCGGGATAGAAGACACCGGTGAGTTTCATATGAGATGCCGCAAGGGCGGCACAGCCTCCGGTAAAGGCAAGGTAGATGCCACGGCCTTTCAGGGAGGCGGCAACATCGTCACTCATCCCCCCTTTTCCAATCAGGCAGCGTACCCCGGCATCGAGGAGGAAAGCTGTCAGCCTGTTCATCCGGGCAGACGTGGTCGGTCCTGCAGCGATGATCCGATCATCCTGGATTACTGGCCCGCAGTGGTAGATCGCGGCCCCCTTTGGATCAAAGGGGATTTTTTCCTCCATCATTCTGAGATGCGCCTCATCCCGTGCCGTATAGATTGTTCCTGATAAAAGAACAGAATCTCCAGCCCTGAGATCGAGAATCTCATCACCAAGCGGAGTTTTAATCTTCACAGACTCACCTTCCGTGTCGCCCGCCTGCATGCCCAGCACTGGATATTTACGGCAACCGGGAGTGAAGCGGTATGGCAGTAGGCTTTCTTCACCTTCACGGCAAGAGCAGTGGTATTTCCGCCCAAACCCATCGGTCCGATTCCAAGG
>NZ_JARVGN010000567.1 GCF_029762515.1 Methanocalculus sp.
TCCTTGACCTCGATAACCATCGGGTCAGCGGCAAATGCTCCCGGGTCACGGCCCGCGAGTTCAGCGATCTTGGCGTTAATCTTGCCGACGTCCTCAGTCTCCATGATGTTGACGAGTTCGACCTGTTCCTGGAAACGCTTGATTGCAGCATCGTCGAGGTTTTCGATGAAGGGAATAGCTCCCTCTGCGCCGACGATCTTTCCACCTGAAACGCCTCCTTTATGGAGTGCGTCAAGTGACTGGCCGCTTAAGTGTCCCTTGACCTCTGTACCACAGAGGAGTACGAACCTGATATTGGGGTTTGAGATGATGTTTGCGATGATCTTTTCAAGCCCGAGGTTCTCGGTCTTGCATGATCCGCATAATGCAGCTCCGCTTGCACAGATGCCTGATTCATCAAGGTGGGATCCCATGGTGACAACAGCTACACAGCTGTTTGCGTCGCCTGAATGGTAATCTCCCTTGACCGTTGGCCATCCGCTTGCCGGTGATTTCTTATCTGCCATCTTTATTCACCCCAGAACCAGGATCGGTACCATCACGAAGATCAAGGCAAGGAGAAGCCCGGCGATAAATCCAGGCATTCCGGCAGCCATAATTCCAGAATCAAGTTTGTTGGTCCTGGCGATGATCTGCGCCTTGTATCGGATGTTCTCAGCCATGTTGTCAATTGATGTCATTCTGATGCTTGAACCTGCCATTTTACTCACCCCATCAGAAGGAATCCAAGAATGGTAAATATTACCACAAGACCAATCATCAGCCCTTCGATTTTTCCAGAGTATACGCCTGCTGCGAACCTGTCACGGTACCCGATGTCGGTGACCATTCCCTGGATGATCTTCATCCGGGCGTGGATCAGTGCAAGTTCTCCAGAGAGCGGTTTGACTTCGCCGGTTGATTCTTCGCCACCTGCTCCACCTGCCTCCTTGACCTCGATAACCATCGGGTCAGCGGCAAATGCTCCCGGGTCACGGCCCGCGAGTTCAGCGATCTTGGCGTT
>NZ_JARVGN010000568.1 GCF_029762515.1 Methanocalculus sp.
CACCCTTCACGGGTGTGTGGATTGAAATAAAAACGCCGAGACGTTCTCAGGGCTGGTGAGCCGGTCACACCCTTCACGGGTGTGTGGATTGAAATACCATCGGGTCAAGATTATTGTCGAAATCCGTTAGAGCGTCACACCCTTCACGGGTGTGTGGATTGAAATCCTTGCGTTCTGCACCTTGCCGTCCCAGTCGGCGTGTCACACCCTTCACGGGTGTGTGGATTGAAATGTTCTTCTCCTCAGAACGTTGTATTGCCTGAAATCAGGTCACACCCTTCACGGGTGTGTGGATTGAAATGTAACCGATGGAGTTAGAGACATCATCGAAGCACGTCACACCCTTCACGGGTGTGTGGATTGAAATGCCTTTGTAGCGGGCCACCTCGTCGGCGGTCAGCCCGTCACACCCTTCACGGGTGTGTGGATTGAAATCACTGGGTCGGGGGGGTATGGGTTGCGGGGATCTCGTCACACCCTTCACGGGTGTGTGGATTGAAATCTGACGAGCGGGCGGGCGCCGGTGGTGTCGTCCGTCACACCCTTCACGGGTGTGTGGATTGAAATTGTGTGGAGAGCATGGAGGATCAGACCTCCAGCTCAGGTCACACCCTTCACGGGTGTGTGGATTGAAATAAGACCGTCGAGAAATCGTTTGCGTCTCGCGACGACGTCACACCCTTCACGGGTGTGTGGATTGAAATACCTCGTCCTTGGCAGTCTGGTCTGCGGTCTGTGGTCACACCCTTCACGGGTGTGTGGATTGAAATCGATGAAGGTATCGTGGATTTCGAGGCGATACAAGTCACACCCTTCACGGGTGTGTGGATTGAAATAGGAGTTTTTATCGCGGTTGCATGGAGAACAGGTAGTCACACCCTTCACGGGTGTGTGGATTGAAATAACTTTATCCGCAAGGAGTCCCCGTCCTTTAGGGCGTCACACCCT
>NZ_JARVGN010000569.1 GCF_029762515.1 Methanocalculus sp.
GAAACGAGTCTTCAGGAGCGTCGTAAAAACATTGCGGATATTGGTGAGGCCTTCCCCGATGATGGCCGTTGGGCGCTTAGGGTGGCAAAGACAATCTGTCTTCTTGAGTTCGTGCGTGAAGTTCCGAGAACCACCAGAAATATTTCCGCAGTACTGCTCAATTCGGTTGACGGATCGGTTCCTCTTCGCGAAGTGGAGGAAGCACTCCAGCGGTTGAATGATGCCGACTTCATCAAATCCACCGAAGAAGGATGGAAACTCCAGTCCGCCGAGGAGAAAGACTGGGGAGTTGAACGCCGTCGCCATTTAAATCCAAAGCCTGCCGACCGGATTGCGATCCACCATGACATTATTGGGGACATCGTCGGCGATACCAAATTGAAGAACTACCAGCTAAAGAAGAAGAATTTCAAAGTCGAATATTCAGTGGATGGCGCCAGAATTGGCGAATCCGGGATGATTCCTGTTTCCATTGTGATAGCCGATTCGCCTGCGGATATCCCCAAGAAAATCGAGGCTATCGAGGATGAGAGCAGGATCAAGAATAAAAAACTGTTCTGGGTGACAGCACTTACCCCCGAGATTGACGACCTCGTGACGCAATATTACGCATCCCATTGGATGGTTGAGGAATATGGGCGGTTGGCAGCACAGAATAAAATCAAACAGGTCGAGCGGGATTGTCTTGAGAGTGAAAAACTGGAAAAAAGCAGGATACGAGCCCGTCTCAGTGATAAAATCGCTGACACTTTAGTCCAAGGGACCGGCATATTCAATGGGAGGAAGAAGGACGCCTCCTCGTTCGGGAACTCCTTGAGCACTGCGTTCAGAGGATTTTTCGAGTATACCGTACCGGAGCTCTTCTCGAAATTCGAGATGGGGGCGGTGAAACTCAAAGGCGATGAGGCAGCAAAGCTGCTTAA
>NZ_JARVGN010000056.1 GCF_029762515.1 Methanocalculus sp.
ACTCTTTGCCCTTGCGGTTCCATTGATCCTGGCTGCCCTCCTCTCCCTGGCTCTTCCCAGATCTCCGGTTGCCACTGACTGATCCCCTCCACAACACCTTTTATGCAGGAGAGCAATCCAATGCTGATTGCTATGCTTGCGGGGATGAAACGGTATGCCCAGATTGCCGATATTCTGGTGAAACACGGGTTTGGGATCGTTGTCGATGAACTCTTTCCTGGTCTTCCCGGACGTGGCTTTAAATTCAGGGCGGGAGAGGATTCGCCTTCAATATCGGTCTATGAGCGGATCCGCCTCGTATTTGAGGAGCTTGGCCCGACATTCATAAAATTTGGCCAGATCATGAGCACCCGGCGTGAACTCTTCCCTCCTGATCTGATTGATGAACTCAGTAAGCTCCAGGATCAGGTGCCCCCCCTTTTGTTTCCTGAGATTGAACCTCTCCTTGATGAGTCTCTTCCTGGCTGGAGGGAGATCTTTCTCAACCTTGCACAATACCCGGTTGCCGCCGCCTCGCTATCACAGGTGCACCGGGGAGTGCTGGCCGATGGAACACAGGTTGCGGTGAAGATCCAGCGTCCGAAGATCGACGAGGTTATCGAGACCGATCTCCTCATCCTCTCCTCGCTCGCTGAGCGGATTGAGGTGGTATCGCCGGATTATCGTCTGTTTAATCCGACCGGCCTCGTCCGTGAATTTGCAGGCCAGATCCGAAAAGAGCTGGATTTCACCCGTGATGGAAAGAATGCCGAACGCATCCGGAGAAATATGGCTGAATTAGAGGGCATAAGGGTTCCCCGTATCCACTGGAATGCCAGTTCACGACGGGTACTGACGATGGATTATATCGAGGGTGTCCGGATCGATGATGTTGAGTCCATCAGGGATATGGGTCATGATCCGGTGGTCATTGCAGAACGCGGCTTTGCTGCATATATCAAACAGATCATGATTGATGGTTTCTTCCATGGCGATCCCCACCCCGGCAACCTGCTTGTCATGGAGAATGGCGATCTCGCCTTCCTTGATTTTGGGATCTGCATGGTGCTCAGGCCGGAGCGGCGGGAGACATTCATCAGGCTTCTCTCCGGGATTGTGAATACTGATGTAGAAGCCTGTATCTCTGCATTTGCCGATCTCGGCGTGATAGTTTCAGATGAATACAGAGAGCTCTTCCGTGATGATCTGTATGTTCTCCTGCTCGACTACGCAGATTATGAGGTTCAGCAGTATGATTTCTCGAAGATGGCGATCGAACTCTCTGAGATCCTGAGAAAGTACCAGCTCCAGGTTCCCGGAGAGCTGATGCGGCTCCTGAAAGTGATCGGGATGGTGAGTGAGATTGCGCTTGCGCTTGATCCTTCGTTCTGTTTTACCAACCGGGTCCGTCCGTACCTTGAGATACTTGTAAAAGAGCAGTATTTCTCCTATGATACTCTCAAAAAAGAGGTTTCAACCGGGATTGGTTCGTTTCGGACACTTCTCCGGATCCCGGATCAGGTCTCCTCAGCCCTGAAGAAGGTGAGTGAGGGGAAGATCCGGATCGATGTGGTTGCACATGATATCCGGCGGCTTCAGGAGACGATGGATCGCTCAACTGATCGGATCATGGTGGGGCTGATCGTCTCGTCGGTTGTGATCGGATCATCTCTCCTGCTCCTTGCCTCCGGGTCAACGATCCCCTATGGCGAGATTATTGCCCTGCTCGGATACGGTGCTGCGGTGATTGTGGGGATCTATGCGATTATCCATGCGTTCCGCGTATCACGCCGCGAAGATCTCAGGCTGAGATGATCAAAAGGGTTAAGGGGCTTGCACCGGCCATAGGGCAGGTATCTTCTCAGAAATAAAATAAAAGTGGTAGAGGGAATGCCTGATATCATTCCCTGAAGAAGAGATTGCAGTGGCAGTGCCCGTCCCTCTCAATCTCATCCTTATGGTAGATGCAGGGGCAGATGATCTGTTTATCCACATCGGGATCCCCGCTCATAACCCTGCATGGGCAGTACCGCTCGCCATTCCTGACCATCCTGCGGGCAAGCCCCCTGATGACCGCGTCAAGCTGTTTGGGATCGGAATTGAGTTTCAGATTATTCTCTGCCGCATATCGTTTTACCCAGTCCCGGATCAGCCGGGCAGCTTCAAGTTCATCCATGCTTACGATCTCCTAGGACTCTTCCACATAAGCAATCATCGAATCGAAGATCTTCTTCCCGTCAGCTGATCCCAGGATCTCTTCAGCTGCCCGCTCGGGATGCGGCATCATGACAAGGACATTCTCCTTCTCCGAGAGGACGCCGGTGATATTGCCGGTGGCGCCATTTGGGTTTGAAGATGCGGTCACGTTTCCGGCCTCGTCGCAGAACCGGAATGCGATTCTCTTCTCCTTTTCAAGCCGTTTCAGTTCCTCTGCCGGGATGATGTAGCGGCCTTCCTTGTGGGCAATCGGGAACCTCACAACCTCGCCTTCGGAATAGAGCCGGGTGAAGGGGGAGGTGGTATTCTCAACCCTGAGATATGCCGGCTTGCAGAGGAACTTCGGATAGGCATTGATGGTGAAGACGCCGGGGATCAGGCCGCTTTCAGCTGCGATCTGCGCTCCGTTGCAGATCCCAAGGACGAGGCATCCTTTTTCAGCTGCCCTGATGATATCGGCCATGATCGGTGTCCGGGCAGCGATTGCACCTGCTCGGAGATAGTCGCCATAACTGAAACCTCCGGGGAGGACTATGGCGTCGTAAGCTCTATTCAACCCATCCTTATACCAGACCAGATCGGCGTCGGCACCACAGACCTCTTCGATCACATGCACGACGTCACGGTCACAGTTGCTCCCCCCGAACTGGATGACCGCCGCCCGCATCAGATGACCTCAATCTCGTATGTGTGGATCACCGGGTTTGCAAGGAGCCGTTCACAGATGGATCCGGCAATCTTTTCGGCCTCCTGCTTATCAACGGCATCAAGGGTGATCCTGTACTGGTCTCTCTTCCGGAGGTGGTCTACTCCAAAGCCAAGATGTGCAATTGCACGCTGGATGGCCTCTGCCTCGGGGTTCAACATCCCTTCCTTTAAGCTGATTGTAATGACAACCTCGAATTTCATAGCCCCTTACTCCCGGTTATCCTGGCCGATACGGCACGGTATGCCTCCATGACATCCCCTTTCTCAAACCTGTAGACATCCTTGTCCATGGACTTCATTGTGCCTTTCTCCCAGAGCCTCATCGAATCCATGCTGATCTCATCGCCGAGGATGATGGTATCGCCATACCTGCCGTACTCGATCTTGAAATCAACGAGATCAAGGCCGATTCCATCAAAGAATGCCCTCATTACCTCATTCACCTTCAGGGCGGATGCCTTCACAGCGGCAATCTCCTCATGGGTGAGGAGGCCCAGTGCAACGATGATATCGTCATTAATCATCGGATCATGCCGCGTATCATCCTTATAGTCGGTGACGACGACAGGCGGGTTAAAGTACTGCCCCTCGGTGAAGGGATAGTTCCTTACAATTGATCCGGCGGCACGGTTCCTGACGATCACCTCAAGCGGGATCATCGTGAGTTTCCGGACCCGCATCGTTATTGGATCTTCCATCCGGATGAAATGAGTTTTAACTCCGGCTTCTTCAAGGAGCCCGAAGATGAATGCCGAAACACCGGCGTTCGAGGCGCCCTTGCCTTCCAGCTGATCCTTCTTGCCGCCGTCAAATGCCGTGATATCGTCACGAAATGAAACGATCAATTCGTCTGGCTTTTCAGAGAGGAAGATGGTCTTAGCCTTTCCACTGTAGAGAATGTCGCCCTGGGTCATAGGTGATACTCCTGTACCTGTTTGTCAAGCTGCATGATAAGTGGTGCGAGTGCCGGATCGAACCACCCTCTTTTGATGTACCGGGGATAGATGCAGAGCCGCTCCCGGAGCGTATATCCGGCTGCAATCTCCTTGAGCCGCTCGATCTCCGGCCATGGATGTTCCGGGTTGATGTAGTCGACGGTCACCGGGGAGACGCCGCCGAGGTCATTTACTCCGCATTTCAGGAAATACCGGGCATCCGCAAGGTTTGGTGGTATCTGAACCGCAACATCCTCAGGGAGGATCGCGCGCGCCATCCGGATTGTCTCTGCAAACTCTTCCTTTGTGACAGTTCCGTCTTCGCCCATCTGGGTGCCGGGTTTTGGGCAGAAGTTCTGGATGATCACTTCCTGGATATGGCCATAACTCCGGTGAATTGAAGCTATTGTTCCAAGAGATTCACTTCGATCTGCTGATGTCTCTCCGATCCCAACCAGAAGCCCTGTTGTGAAGGGGATCTTCAGCCGTCCCGCATCTTCGAGCATCCGGATTCTCACATCAGGATCTTTTCCCGGTGAATTGGCATGCGCAGGTATTCTTGCTGTAGTCTCAAGCATCAGTCCCATGCTTGCATTCACCGTCCTGAAGCGGGCAAGCTCGTCAGCGGTCATGATGCCTGCGTTTGTGTGGGGAAGGAGGCCAAGAGCGATTGCCTCCCTGCAGAGGTCAAAGCAGTAGTCAAGGATGTCGCCATAGCCAATCTCGCTCAGGTAGCGTTCGAATCCTTCCTCCTCGCCCGGCCGCTCGCCGAAGGTGAAGAGCGCCTCGGTACAGCCTGCCTCAGCACCCAGCCTGAGTATCTCTCGGACCTCTTCCGGAGCCATAAGGCAGCCGTCTCCAACAGGCTTTCTGAAAGAACAGTAGCCGCAGCGGTTATGGCAGACTGATGTCAGCGGAAGGAAGACGTTCTTTGAGTAAGTAATTGTTCTCCCCTGCATGTGATTCTCTTTCTCCTAAAACCACTTGAATCAGTCGTCTTCATGGATATAGGTGACACCGTCCGGCGGCGTGTAATCGCATCTGATCACGATCGTATCCGAGAGGCGGTTGAAGAGCCGGAGTCCGCTCTTCTCCATTGCAAACCATCCGATCAGGCAGTCGAGGGGGAGGAGGAATGCCTTTCCAAATGCTGAAAGTGCTGCTTTTGGAATGCCCGCTGCGTCACCGGTGCGATCGGTGAGCCTGAGGTTCAAGACCATCTTCCCGACAGACTGGCCGGTTGTTCCTTCCATGATCGTCCAGTACAGGAACAATAGTACGGTGTTGGATGCAAACGGGACAGATAAGCCGGCAATAACAGGCAGGGCAAGTGCAAAAACCTGAGGACTCCACCCGGTAAGGGTGGATATTGTTGATTCTATGACTGCGACCAGGGCGTATATGAGGATGATATCGATGATCCATGCAAAAAGCCTGCTTTCCCAGCTGGCAATGCGTATCTCAACCATGATACCTGATCTGTTTTGGGTGGCATCAAATGTTTCCCTGATGGCGGGTGGGGAGATCAGTCCGCATCCCCACCCGTATCAGGAGAAACCGCGATCGAGTGTCTCCTGGCTCTCCGGATTCAGTCCGATCACATAAACTGATTTTCCCTGCTGCTGGTACCGGTGGATCACCCGCGTGATCGCTTCAACCCCGGACTGGTCCCAGATATGTGAATTCGAGAAGTCTATCTCAATCTTCTCCGGGTCATTTGTGTAGTCGAAGAGATCCATAAACGCCGACATGGTGCCGAAGAAGAGCTGGCCTTTCATCAGGTACACCTTTACGCCATCCTTCCTGATGGTCGAGGTTGCCGAGATGACCGAGATCTTCCACCCGAAGATGAGGAGGGCAAGAATTACTCCGGAAATAACTCCTTTTGCCAGATCATGGGTATAGACGACGATGGCAACCGTGACGATCATAACAGCGGCATCGCCACGGGGTATCTTATGGATGGTTTTGATCGAATCCCATTCGAAGGTGCTGAAGGCAACGACGATCATGACGCCGACGAGTGCTGCCATCGGGATGATCGAGACGATATCCCCAAAGACGATGATGAGGATTATCAGGAATACGCCTGCCACAAGCGATGAGAGCCTGCCGGTTGCACCTGATTTGATATTGATCATCGATTGCCCGATCATTGCACATCCTGCCATCCCTCCGAAGAAGCCGGCAACACAGTTTGCAAGCCCCTGTCCGCGAACTTCCCTGTCTTTATCGCTTGGTGTATCGGTCATCTCATCGACGATCGAGGCGGTGAGGAGGGATTCGAGCAGCCCGACGATGACGAGGGTTATTGAGTAGGGGAGGATGATCAGCAGCGTCTCAAGGGTGAGCGGTATTTCTGGCAGGTGGAAGAGCGGGAGAGATCGGGTGATCTCACCCATACCGCCGACGGTGAGCATGTCAAGTTTAAGGAGAACTGCGATCACAGTGGCGACGATGATTGCGACGAGTGCCGGAGGAACTGCTTTTGTGAGTCTTGGAAGGATGAGGATGATCGCGATTGTGATTGCAACGAGGATGTAGACTGCAAGGGATACCCCGATGAGGAACGGGATCTGTGAGAGGAAGATGAGGATAGCGAGTGCGTTGATGAACCCGAGAACGACAGAATAGGGGATGAACTTCACAAGCCGCCCGACATTGAGGAATCCCAGTGCCAGTTGTACTATCCCGGTCAGGATGGTGGCAGCGAGGAGATATTCGAGCCCGTAATCCCGGACAAGAATCACCATGACAAGTGCCATTGCCCCGGTTGCTCCTGAGATCATCCCGGGCCTTCCGCCTGCAAAGGCGATGACAACGGCAATACAGAATGAAGCATACAAACCGACCATCGGGTCGACACCGGCTATGATGGAGAAGGCGATCGCCTCGGGGATGAGGGCCAGTGCAACCGTCATACCGGCAAGCGTATCGCCCCGGATATTCGAGAGCCATGTTTTTTTCAGCGCGTTGAAAGAAAGGGGATTGTTTAAATTCACGGGATATCCTCTTGTTTCTGATCAGTAATTTCTGACGAATCGTGTGTATCTTTTCATTGAGGGAGTTCAATTTATATGGTTACCTCTCCACTTGAAGGTATCCTGCATCCGGAAAAGAAGGTGCTCCGACATGGTTTTATGGACTCGCGTTCCTTGAGGTACCACACGGAGCTCTGATATTCTGCACATTATGGCCTGCATAATACCGGCGCGGAGGAATTATGTTTAAAACAATACTGCTTGCAATAGATGGCTCAGAGAATGCGAGGCGGGCAGCCGAGTCTGCCTGTGGGCTTGTCAGGGAAATTAGCGGCTCTTCACTGGTGGTTGTCTATGCCTCGCCCAATCCGCCGTCGCAGTCACGCATCATGAAGGCAGATTTTGATGTCCATACCCTTCTCATCGAGGATGCTCATGCGGTTGCCGGGCAGACACTCGACTATATCAAAAACTCCGGAACTGCCTATACCCTTGAGGTGAGTATGGGTGCCCCGGCACTAGAGATCATCAAGATTGCAGAGAAGACAAAAGCCGGGCTGATCGTCATGGGGAGCCGGGGGCTTGGCTCACTGAAAGGGGCTGTCCTTGGGAGTGTCAGCCAGAGGGTGGCACAGCATGCCGCCTGCCCGGTAATGATTGTAAAGTAGAAGTCATAAAGGGGTGGATGGTTCATCCCCTTTTTGACCGTATTCTATTCAAAAGAACCGCAGTGAGCTCTTCTATCTCTGAAAAATGCGGCTCTTCCATCCCATTTTTAACAATCCCACATTCGGTTGCGATGATATGGTGATCCGGGTGTCGCCCGGAATGCTGAATCTTCTTCAGTGCACAGCAGTCGCTGCATCCGTCGATTATGAGGAGTTCTTCTGCATCCCGGAGTGCCTCATCGATTGCTTCTCTCTCCCGTGTTGCGGGAATGCAACAGTCGATCTCGCCAGCGCATATCCGGTGGAGGTTCATCGCACACCTGGTGGTGAGTTTCCCGGTATTTGAGATCCCGGAGCAGGTGATGATGGTATATGCCATTCCTATGCCTGTCCGAGTGTTTTATCGATCCAGCCGGTGATTGCATCGCGGA
>NZ_JARVGN010000570.1 GCF_029762515.1 Methanocalculus sp.
TTAAATCAAAATACAATCCAGATATTTTCATCTGGTTCTCTGCAATGAAACATACGTCATACTTCTTTGAACTGATAGAAAAAATTTTAAAGAAAAGATAGGTAAAAAGAAGAGAGTATTACGATTTTAGTTATCCAAAACGCTGCTCCGCTTATACACGATTTTAATCGAATTACGGTTACTTTGGAATCCTAATCCACCATGATAATTCACTGATTTTTCGGAAATCGGTCAATTGGGTATGCAATACATTTGAGCCTGAACTCCGCATGATTTGGGGCATATACTTCATATTCTGTCCTCCTTTTCGGCATCCCCTGAAGCAGAAGGGAAAGATCTATATATTCATAATCCCTAATATTATGACATATGGAAGAGTGGGTTCGGGCGTGGCTCGAGGAGCAGCGGCGGAAGGGGGAGAAGTGTCTTGAGATCAAGGAGATCCAAGGCAAACCCTATGTCTATCGGTCGACGAGCATCTACGACAAGGCAACCAAATCGCCGAAAAAGGTCAGCACGTATCTCGGCAGACTCACGAAAGACCAGGGTCTCATCGTCAAAGGAAGAAGAGGACAGAGCATCCCGATGAATCCCCGCAGCATTCGTGAATACGGGAACGCCGCCCTGATGACCGAAGAGTTCGGCGAGGTGCTCCCGGTTCTCCAGGAGGCGTTCCCGGCCTGCTGGCAGGAGATCGTCGCCCTCGTCTTCACCCGGATCGCTGGATATACCCCGCTCTCCCGGGTCGGGGATGCCTGGGAGAAACTCGACAACATCCTTGCCATCTCCGCAGACTGCGACCCCCGCACCCTCGCCCGGGTCCTCACCGTTGTCGGCGGTGACCGCACTGCCCAGCAGGCGGTGTTCCGGCATCTCTCCTCGCAGGCGCAGCAGCTCGTCTACGATCTCTCGTTCATCTT
>NZ_JARVGN010000571.1 GCF_029762515.1 Methanocalculus sp.
AAACCTGAGGTGATGACAATGGCGAAACAAGTCACACCCTTCACGGGTGTGTGGATTGAAATAGAGCAGATCAACGCACTGGTAGACGAACTCGTTGAAGGTCACACCCTTCACGGGTGTGTGGATTGAAATAGGTCATAGCGGAGGGTGTGCACCGCCCCGCCCGTCACACCCTTCACGGGTGTGTGGATTGAAATATGGTGAGGGTTTTGATGCCGCCGGTCTTGACTCGGGTCACACCCTTCACGGGTGTGTGGATTGAAATAGGGCAGCGTTTTTGCAGGCGTTGCCGGATGCGGTCACACCCTTCACGGGTGTGTGGATTGAAATGACCCCGACCTCGCAATCAAGGCGGCGAAGGAGTCACACCCTTCACGGGTGTGTGGATTGAAATTAACCACCGACCCGATCACCGACCTCGGCACCGTGAGTCACACCCTTCACGGGTGTGTGGATTGAAATACGCTCCGGGAACGAATCGTTCTCAGGCTGCGAGTCACACCCTTCACGGGTGTGTGGATTGAAATATACCGCACGCACCAGGCCGACCGGGTGATCGGGGGTCACACCCTTCACGGGTGTGTGGATTGAAATATCATTCGATCACACCTTTACCATAGCAGGCGAGTCACACCCTTCACGGGTGTGTGGATTGAAATCTGGGGGGATTTGGGGGGTATGGTGTATCAGCCGTCACACCCTTCACGGGTGTGTGGATTGAAATAGGGTGCCGCCGGCGAACTTGACGCCGCCCTGATGCGCGTCACACCCTTCACGGGTGTGTGGATTGAAATTGTTATCCACTTGACCAAACAGTCGGCATGACACAGTCACACCCTTCACGGGTGTGTGGATTGAAAT
>NZ_JARVGN010000572.1 GCF_029762515.1 Methanocalculus sp.
TGAGGAGTGTTCCATCATCTCCAATCGCTACAAAGAATGCAGGTGATGTGTCAAGGAGGGTTTTGATAAACTCCTGCTCTGTTTTGATCTTCTCCTCTGCTTCTTTTTTATCGGTGATATCGATGATGATGCCGTCTAAGACTCTTGTCTCTCCCTCCCCATCTATGGCGGCTCTCCCATTTTCATACACCCATCTTGTATCACCATTTCTGGTATAGATCCGATATTCGATCTCCCAGGGCTCATTTAGGCTGACCGCTTCATTGATTGATCTCTCAACATATGCGGAATCATCGGGATGAATGATACTTGCATATGTCCTGACGGCGTTCCGGATAAAATCACTGCCTGGGTATCCGCTGATCTCCTCGATATCGTCATTCAGGAACAGCATAGTCCAGTCTGAATCAAGCAGGCAGCGGTAGACAACCCCGGGAACATTCGAGACAAGTGACCGATAGCGGTTTCTGCTTCTTTGCAGCTCTGCTTCAAGCTTCTTCTGCTCGGTAATATCGATGATGATGCCTCGAACACCGGCTAATCCCCCCTCTCTTATAATGAGTGATGAGTAGATGTTGATTGGGAAGGTCCTCCCATCTTTTCTGATTGCCAGGTATTCACGTATCGGTTCATCCAATCTCTCTTTTTTCAGAACTTTCATGAAGTTCTCCTTCGCTTTATCCCGTAATTCAGGGCTGAGAGTTGAAAGGACGTTTAACCCTGCATCGACATCTTCCTGTGAATAACCAAACATCTCAAATGCCATATGGTTTGCATAGGTAAGGGTGCC
>NZ_JARVGN010000573.1 GCF_029762515.1 Methanocalculus sp.
GGGATTGAAACTATTGTAATGTGTAACACATGACAGCCAACGACTACCACGTCGCAAGAACTTAGAAAACCCGATAGGGATTGAAACACCATGTCGGCGTCGCCGCCGATGATCGGGAACTCATGTCGCAAGAACTTAGAAAACCCGATAGGGATTGAAACTATGCGAAGGCCACCGGGCGAAAAGAATCCGGATAAAGTCGCAAGAACTTAGAAAACCCGATAGGGATTGAAACTCCGGAATTGCGAATTTTGCATAGTGCCGGAGAAAGAAGGTCGCAAGAACTTAGAAAACCCGATAGGGATTGAAACGTAGTAGTAGATGCCCCAGTCGGACGCACTGGCGAGTCGCAAGAACTTAGAAAACCCGATAGGGATTGAAACTATTGAGTCGGTTGATGTTCTGGAAAAAGAGGTAATGTCGCAAGAACTTAGAAAACCCGATAGGGATTGAAACTAGCTAACTGACTCAATGTATGCGTCATATTCCGCCGTGTCGCAAGAACTTAGAAAACCCGATAGGGATTGAAACGAAGGGTATGCAGCCTATGACCGGGATCTTGTCAAAGTCGCAAGAACTTAGAAAACCCGATAGGGATTGAAACCTGGGCCGCTTCGTTGTTGCGGCCAGCACCGTTCACGTCGCAAGAACTTAGAAAACCCGATAGGGATTGAAACT
>NZ_JARVGN010000574.1 GCF_029762515.1 Methanocalculus sp.
TATTATAGTCGAGAGTATTTTCAAAGGCATCCTGATACTGGTTTTGCATTTAAAAATTTTAACGACAATATATGGAATGGGATTAGAAATTTTTCTATTGAGGCCGCAGAAAAATTCCCCCAATTCCAATATTTGGGATGGGACATAGGTTTATCAAAGACTGGTCCAATCGCCATTGAAACAAATCGAAATTTTTGCATAACAGCACCACAAATTGTTCTCGGAGGACTGCGAGAACAATTTCGGATAGAGAATCCAGATTATTATTGGAAAAATCTTAATAAATCCCCATGCCACAGTATTTATTGATTACATGCACTATCCTGACGTTGCTGGCGGACTAAGTTATGTTGAAAATAAGATGCATCTATGAACGAAAACAGAATGCGAGTTACTCCTTTCTCACAACGGGGATCAATAGTTGATAAATCATCTGCAATGTAAGAATAAATTATACCATCGGGAGGGCATTCAATTGTATGGTCTTCGGATCATTTGAAAAAACTCCTCTCTCAATCGAATATCATCATATAAAATTAACAGATAGTATATGAGTGTTACTATTGCCGCGAAAATAATCAATATGATCGAACTAAAGTCAAAATATTTTCCGATCATCAGAGGAATT
>NZ_JARVGN010000575.1 GCF_029762515.1 Methanocalculus sp.
TATTTCAATCCACACACCCGTGAAGGGTGTGACCTTCCCGATGGCTTTTTGAGGCACGCAGGTGAACCCAATTTCAATCCACACACCCGTGAAGGGTGTGACCTGACCGGCGCCTACGGGAGGAGAAAATGACATATTTCAATCCACACACCCGTGAAGGGTGTGACTCGGCAACGTCACCCAGGAGAAACCGCCGACCGAATTTCAATCCACACACCCGTGAAGGGTGTGACAGATGACCATATGGCACACTCAGGGTGATTTTCCTTATTTCAATCCACACACCCGTGAAGGGTGTGACTCGGTTAAGGCTATCGCAGAGGCTCACGGCGTATCCAATTTCAATCCACACACCCGTGAAGGGTGTGACGTTTGTCGGCGAGCCACGGGTGCGAGGCGTTCGGGTGATTTCAATCCACACACCCGTGAAGGGTGTGACATGCAACTATCGGGTGGTGAAAGATCGGTGAACCAATTTCAATCCACACACCCGTGAAGGGTGTGACGGAGATCACCGGCGATACTATCCGGACGATTCAAATTTCAATCCACACACCCGTGAAGGGTGTGACGTCGTCGCGAGACGCAAACTCCCGATCGACGGTCTTATTTCAATCCACA
>NZ_JARVGN010000576.1 GCF_029762515.1 Methanocalculus sp.
GTGTGGATTGAAATAAGATCGAGAACACACTTAACCAGCTGGCCCTCTCCGTCACACCCTTCACGGGTGTGTGGATTGAAATCATTTGATGTTGCGATACACGTATCCCCCCGAGTCACACCCTTCACGGGTGTGTGGATTGAAATTTGAAATCCACCCCGGCGACCGTGGCGACGTTCTTGTCACACCCTTCACGGGTGTGTGGATTGAAATTCGAAACCTCCATTTTTCCTGCACAATGATCTTCTCGTCACACCCTTCACGGGTGTGTGGATTGAAATCTCGAGACGCCCGCCCTTATAGGTCAGGAGCGCCGTCACACCCTTCACGGGTGTGTGGATTGAAATTGTATGGCGATTCCGTCACCGGGATCACGCATTTCGTCACACCCTTCACGGGTGTGTGGATTGAAATATGATCTCCGGCAGGTAGTTGGTGAACTTCGACGCCGCGTCACACCCTTCACGGGTGTGTGGATTGAAATGGTGGAGCAACCGCACGATCTGGGAAAATACCCAGTCACACCCTTCACGGGTGTGTGGATTGAAATATCTACCAGTGCGTTGATCTGCTCCGAAAT
>NZ_JARVGN010000577.1 GCF_029762515.1 Methanocalculus sp.
CTGGAAACCTCGTGAGGCGTTTGTCTCTCGGGAGTTCAAATCTCCCCCTCAGCGTTTTGAAATCACTTTTCTGTACAACCTGATCATTCATTCATTATTCACGATCCCCCGCCCTTTCTCAGCCAGACATACTGTTTCTCTAACTCAAGGTATGATACCTTAGGAGAGGAGGAAGACTGCTAAGTCAGGTTAGATTGACTTACATGGCTTTGTGGCATCTGACATACTCCCACGACTAAAGTCATGGGGTTCTGACGTTGCTTAGACATTCTTCAAGCATTGCGTCGTGGGGTATCAGTGCTCCCATCGTGTACATCTCTTTCTGTACACGATCAACCATGCCCTTTTGACGGAGTGCGATATTGAATGCCGCATTCACATCAGCATGATCAACGTGCCCGCAGACCGGACACTTAAACTCCTTTCCTCGCCGTTGACCTCTTCCATCACACCGAGAGCAATCTTGCGAGGTGTATGCTGGATCAATGTAGAGGACAGGAACGCCGAGCAGCTTGGCTTTGTATTCCACAAACTGTTGT
>NZ_JARVGN010000578.1 GCF_029762515.1 Methanocalculus sp.
AGTGAGCGAAAAGGGCAAGAAGTTCGTTATAGAAAGAGCATACCGTGCACCCGCTGCAATGGCATTGCGACGGTCATACACAATGCCAGGACCGGCGCCACCATTGCTTATTTGCAGCTGGCACGCATCATAGGCCAGGGGTGGACTCATGAACCACCGCCAGGCCTTAAAAACGACAATACACAGGGTACAATCATTTCAATCCACACACCCGTGAAGGGTGTGACCAGGCCTTGCGCGGGCTCATCGGTGCTATTCCGAATCATTGCCCATGGGTGATATAATATTTCAAAAAGAGAGGGATTCCTTTCCCCTTTCCGTTTGTTTTTTATATTTTGGTGTTTCTTATTCATTTGAGGAATCACCTCCTCTGAGAAAGGGGTTTGGATATGGTGTTTGGGCCCCTTTCTCGTTCCTTTTGAATGTGTTTCTACTACTGCCTTAGTTGGTGGGCATATAAACATTACCGCTCGAATCGCCGAGATAGAACACAAAAGGCACCAAAAAGGTGCCACACTAACCTTTGGTTAGTGTATCT
>NZ_JARVGN010000057.1 GCF_029762515.1 Methanocalculus sp.
TTGAGGACGTACTCTTTCACCACGTCACCATCGGGTATGAGAACCTCAGGCCAGAGCCGGGTGCGTGAATGAATGACGACGCCATCTCCAAGATTTGCACGTGGCCCGATCACCGTATCATGCTCGATCGAACAGTTTTCGCCAATGCGTACATCATTATCGATGATGCTCCCGCTGACGGTGGAGCCAGGCCCGATTGAGACTCCCGAGTAGAGCGATGAGGAGAAGATCTTTGCCCGGCTATTGATGCTGCAATGATCCCCGATGGATGTGTAGGGACCGATGATCACATCCTCCCCGATTGTTACCCCTTTTCCGATAGAGACCGGCCCGATAACGCGTGATCGCGGTCCGAGGGTGATCGAATCACCAAACCTGACGGGACCTGTGATCTGGGCATCCTCAACACTCAGGTTGCCCTGTATTGTGGTGATCCCGACATCATTCAGCTTCCATCTCTCGGCCTGCCTGAGCATCGAGGGGGATCCGACATCGGTCCAGTTTCCTCTGGCAAGCCATCCTTTCAGTTGATATCCTCTGTTCATCAGGTCAGGGAAGAGATTACGGGCAAAATCATATTTGGTTTTCTCCGGTATATACTCAAAAAT
Organism: Methanocalculus sp.; assembly: GCF_029762515.1. GTDB lineage: Archaea > Halobacteriota > Methanomicrobia > Methanomicrobiales > Methanocorpusculaceae > Methanocalculus. The sequence goes on from NZ_JARVGN010000057.1 coordinate 609, forward strand.
CTCGGGATTGCAGACGTACATCCCGGTGCTGGCGAGGTTTGAGAAGACTTCTCCGGGCCCCGGCTTCTCCTTGAACCGCTGGATGGTGAAGGTTGCATCGATCTCTGCAATCCCATACTCGCAGGGATCATCGATCCCAATCAGCCCGATTGATGCGATCGCATTCATCTTCTTATGTTCGCGGTAAAATTCGAGGAGATTGATATCCGTGACATGATCTCCCCCGACGACCAGAAATGGCATGCCATCAAGATACTCCTGCGCATTTTTTACTGATCCCGCCGTTCCAAGCTTCGTCTTCTCCTCGACATAGGTGATCTCGGCGGAGAAGAGTGAACCATCGCCCAGCACCTCTTTTATCCGATCGCCAAGATATCCAAGCGTGATGACGATATCAGTAAATCCGAGATTGGCGAGGTGCACAACAAGATGCTGGATGGAGGGGATCCCTCCTATTGGTATACAGGGCTTTGGCCGCTCAAACGTCAGCGGACGGAGGCGTGTCCCTTCACCCCCGCACATGATGCAGACTTTCATGGTAAGGAGATATAACCCCGTATCAATTAAATGACATTGATCTGCTCTCCGGATACCCTTATCACTCTTCAGCATGAGAGAGAATGCATGGGTTCTGAGTTCACCTGCACCCTCTGCGGCAGATGTTGCAATGGTTTTGGCCGTTATATTACGATTAACCAGAAGATCGGGGGCGCATACGGATGCTCCCTCTCCCTTACAAAAGAATCCTTCATGGCGGTTCTCGATCCGGGCAGATCTGATCTCTTCTCTGATACTTCATACCAGAATGAGCATCCTCATGCCTGCCCGTTCCTCAGGAGAGAAGATGATGAGAGGGTCATCTGTACGATCTACCGGTCACGGCCGGTATTCTGTCGTGACTATCTCTGCTGTACGGGGAAGGTGATGCGTCAGGATGTCCTCTGCGGCGAGATGAAGGGGAGGCGTGATCTGAAAACCGAAGATCCCGGCCTTCAGGAGGAATGGATATGCCTGAAGGAGCGGTATGGTAGTGCAGCCGATTCGGATTGGAAGGAGGAGGTCAGAAAGGCTTTGACCACATCAGGATACAAGGTGATCTTCTATGAGTGAAGAAGGGATGCGGATACTGGAGGTGAAGGGGGAGAAAGTTCCCTGCCTCCCGGAAAAGTCGGTTACTCTTGATCGGTGCCGCTTCTGTGCCCATTCGCGCTATTTCGAGGTGAATGGAATACGGATGCCCTCGCCTGCACGGGCATACTGTTCACGGAGCGGTGCAACAGATGAGGTGGATCTGAAAGCGGTCACACGGGTCTGGTGTGATGATATGGTAGGTGAAGGCTACCGCAGTATCATGTCGATCATCAGCTGATTTCAGATCAGAGACCCTTCCAGAACTCCCACCATCTCCGGGTCTCCTGCGGAACTGGCAGCTGATCTTTCTGCCATTTCAGATCGAGGATATGGTGTACAACCCGGATCTCTTTTTTGAGATCCACAACAGCATCAGTCAGGCTCTCCAGTGAGCGGTTGATCACCTTCACCTCCTCAAAGCTCCTCTCCCGCGGCACCGGAACAAATGAGTTGTCTTCGGTATATTTCTCAACACCCGCCTCAATAAGCCTTAAAATTGCCTCATTCCTCTCGATCCTCTTTTCAGTGGCGAACTGTTCGATCTGATGTGCCAGATCGTTCTCAAGGGTAAATGAGATCCGAATACTCATAAGGTAACCTCCTTAATCTGCCTGTTCATTGCTTCTCTTCTCCCCCGGAATAACCGGGGCCGCCAGCTCAACAATCGCATTCATATCGAGATGCTCCTCCAGATGACGGGCAAGATGGTCATAGGGATCAGTTCTCTCCTCTTCGGTATAAATCAGTCCCTTCTTCCCATAGAGGTACTGAAGCAGGGCAGTAACAGCAGATGCATTCTGGAAGAGGCCGTGGAGATAGGTTCCAAAGACCAGCCCGTCATCTGATACCGATCCATCTCCCTCGAATGCTTCGGTTCCTCCGGCGCTGATCGTCTCGCCCATATGGATCTCGTATCCGCTCACCTCCCCCATTGCACCCAGGATCGGCCCAACCTGCCGTGCCTGTCGTGTCACCCGGATCGTTGTCTTCTGGTACTCCGAGAACGACGTCTCAACAGGCAGCATATTCAGACCATCATATACTGCCTCACCACTGGATTCGATGCCCTTGTCATAGATCCTCCTCCCGAGCATCTGGTATCCCCCGCAGATACCAATCACCGGCACACCACGTTCCCGTGCTTTTGCTATCGCATCGCCTGTCCCGGTTCTCCTGAGATGCAGGAGATCCTCAACAGTATTTTTTGTTCCAGGTATGATGATGCAGTCATAGGTATCGAGCGGATCACCGGGCCGGACATAGGTGACAGACGTGGATCGTTCAAGTGCTTCAAAATCTGTGAAATTCGATATCCGTGGCAGATGGATGATTCCTATCCGGATCGGAGATGATGATGCGCGTTTGTCGGAGAGCGAGAGCGAATCCTCACTTGGGAGGTTGAGATCGGTAAAAGGAACAACCCCGAGCACCGGAACCAAACAGGTCTCTTTGATAAGATCGATTCCTGAAGCAAAGATCTCGGGATCACCCCTGAATTTGTTGATGATCACACCGGCAACGAGGGAACGAACTTTTGGCGGAAGGAGGCTGATCGTCCCATACAGCTGGGCAAAGACCCCTCCCCTCTCGATATCTGCTACAAGGATGATTGGGATTTGAAGTCTTTCCGCAAGCCGTATATTGGCAATATCACGATCATAGAGGTTCAGCTCTGCTGCTCCACCCGCCCCTTCGCAGATGACACATCCTGTCTCTGCCATGAGATCCTCGTACGCAGCGACTGCCACTTCAAGAAGCGCGTCAGTCTCCTTGTAATAGTCACGTATCGGGAGGTCACGATAGGGTTTTCCAAGGACGATCACCTGTGAGATGCTTTCAGCTTTTGGCTTTAAGAGGATCGGGTTCATCTCAGCGACCGGCTCGCGGTGTGCAGCGATCGCCTGCATCGCCTGGGCAATACCTATCTCGCTGCCATCTGCTGTGACGTAGGAGTTGAGGCTCATATTCTGCGCTTTAAATGGTGCGACTGTATATCCACGATTGAAGAGCGCACGGCATATACCGGCAACAGTGACACTTTTTCCGACATGGGAGGCGGTTCCAAGCACCAGAAGTGACATGGTTCATTTGTTCTCTCTCCATGAAGATAAAAAGGGACATTCTGATCTTCTTCGATCCCGCACACTCTGCCTCCTCCCAGCGCATACAATAAATAGAGATGAACGTCCAGTACTGGTTAATGAACAGTGGCATCTGCCCAAAATGTGGCCTTCCGAAAGAGCTGTGTATCTGCGAAGAGGTCGCCAAGGAACAGCAGAGAATTCTCGTGAAGATCAACCGGAGACGGTATGGGAAAGAAGTGACCGTTGTAGACGGTCTCGATCCCTATGAGATCGATCTTGAAGATCTCTCAAAGTTCCTGAAGAGCAAACTTGCTTGTGGAGGAACCGTAAAAGGAAATACCATCGAGTTGCAGGGGAATCACCGTGACCGCGTGAAAGATCTGCTCTCTCAGAAGGGGTATAAAATTGATAATATAAATTAATTCCCTCCCTCCTTCTTCTCTCAATTCCCCGTTTTTTTATATTCACGTTAGATGGCGAACCGAAAGACCAGCCAGCCGATCAGGACCATCATGGCTGAGAATTTCAGTCCTGCCATTGCCCTCCCCTCACCCATCTGGCCTGCGACAAGCCCGGAGAAGAAGCCCTGCAGGATGACCGCGTGCGAGAAGATCCTCTTATAAAAGTCAATATCAATCGATGCCATAAATCCTGCACCGGCACCGGATGCCTCTGCGGCCCTGCCTGCTTCTGCCATTGTACCGAGGAATGTGCTGGTCAGAATGCCGATGACGAACATGTAGACGAAGAAGGATATGATAATGATCACAATATAAATGAACATATTGTTTAATCGATCGGTCTTCAGGGTGACAAACTCGTAGGTATCGATTGCTGCTGCACGGAGGACATTTGAGATATCTCCTCCGGCCCTGCTCGCTTTTGCGATCAGATCCACACTCCTGGTTGCAAGAGGCGTCTGTATTCTTTCACCAAACCGGAGCATCGCCGGAACAAACGGAACATTCCATGACATCTCCTGATCCAGGCGACGGATATGCGGTGTCAGGGCGCCATATTCTGCGCGGGAGACAAGGGCAACGGCTCCGGGCAGTGTCATACCGGATTCATTCATCCCTGCAAGGTCACGGAAGAAGTTTGGGAGTGCGGACTCAAGGCTCCTCTGCCGGCGATCATCAAAAAAGTCGAGGAGGGCAAGTGGGGTGATGATCAGGAGCGTTGTGACGATCAGGATGTCATCAATTATGGTCGTTCCAAGAACAAAATTCAGGCCGAACTGCTGATAGACGATGAAGAACCAGATGAGGGCGATTACGAGCGAGAGGGGAATTGTCAGATAGAGTGAATGGATGGGGTTTTTGATCAGTGATTGAACCGGGTGCTGTATAAAACCCGAAAATCCCCTCTCTTTTTTACTACGCCTCTCGATCTTATCGTGGATGTTCCTGTCGGCATCAATCTCTGCTACCTGTCCCTGCCTTCTCCACCTCATCTCAGACCTCCGGAGTCATGGAATCGATCATAACAAGGAACATGGCACTTCCAAACGGCATGATCAGGTAGATGATCACATAGAGGAAGATCGGATCTCCCCCACCGGAGAGCATCGACATCACCGATTGCAGAATGACGAGAAAGAGTGTTCCTGCAACGAGGGCTGTTACATAGGATTCGGATATCAGCCCCAGTGTGTCAAGGAATGCCTTCTGCTGCTGCCGGTTCTCAATGGCATACTGGTTTGCCTTCAGTTTGAAGTACTCAGTCAGGTTGCTTCCGCTTGATATTGCCCCCATTGCTCCCTGCAGAAACTCTTTCAGCCGGTCACTTGGGGTGATTGTCGAGACGACCCGTAATGCATCGATGAGATCGCGCCCGAATACATCGATCTCACGGGCAATATACCGGGCTTCAGCGGCACTCTCGCCATAGACTGGTGATTCTCCAAGAAGGCGGAAGATCTCGGCGGGGGTGATCCCGGCGGTGGACATTGCGGTGATATAATTGATCGCGTGTGGAAGGCTTGCATCTATCTTCCTCTTCCTCTCACCTGCCATAATCGGGGGGTACATCAGGAAGAGAAAATACGTCGATCCGGACACAACCATCAGGGTCAGGAGCGTGATTGCAATGGTCCCGACGATCAGGAGCAGATCCGCATATTCGTAGACGACAACGGGGAGCGATCCGCTGTAGGTGATCAGGTTCGGAATCTTAAAAAAATAGCTGAGGACTCCGGCAACTACAGCGGCAAGAACTCCGGCTATTGCCGAGGTTAAGGTTGCTGATGCAAGGTAGGCCTCAAATGGCACTTTGTGGCGGGCAGAGATGAGACTTCCATGTAGTTCGATGTAATTCTCTTTCTTCTTCCGCATCCTCTCTCCGAGGAGGTTGAAGCAGAAGAGTTCATACCTGTTCATAGAGATCCCCTCTCACGCGGGCGATCACATCATCGGGGTTTCTGAAGTAATCCATTAAAATGGCAGAAACATCCTTATAATGCCTAATTTTCCGTATTCTCATCCATTCAAGAACCTCCTGCCTCCGTTTCAGCTCCTCCTGGATTCTCTCGTCATCCCATCCGCGCTCCTCCATGATATCCTCAAGGATATAGGATTTCCCTGAATAGGAGATCTCATCTGTCGAGGGTTTCCACCTGAAGACTTCATTGGTGATCAGTTCGTTTGTCCGTGGATCGATATCGAGGATCTCGATAATCTGCTTGTTTCTTCGGATCCTCTGCCCCCCCACACGTGCCTGAACCTGGATAGAGACGAGATCGAGTGCTGAGAGCATATTCCTTGGCACATTCATCGGCGGGTTCTCAAGCCGGTGTACAACACTTGAAACCGAATCCGCATGGGTAGTTGAGTACGTGATATGGCCGGTACTCATTGCCTGGAAGAGTGTCAGTGCCTCTCTCCCACGCACCTCACCGACAAGAAGGTATTCGGGACGCTGCCTGAGGGCAGCTCTCAGAAGTTCGTAGAGATCGATCTCGCCACGCCCACCCGTATCAAAGGAGTCGCGGGTGACACTTGGGATCCAGTTCGCGTGAGGGAGCTTCAGTTCACGCGTATCTTCGAGTGTGATGATCTTTGCAAGCGGAGGCATGAAGAGGGAGATTGCATTCAGCGAGGTTGTCTTCCCGGACGCTGTTCCTCCTGCAAAGATGCATGACTTGCCGCTCTCAACGGCAAGCCAGAGAAATGCTATCGAGAGGGGGGAGAAGGTCTTCCATTCGATGAGGTCTGTCGGGGTGATCGGCTCATCACGGAACTTCCTGATCGTAAAGGTCGATCCATGTGCAGTCACCTCGGTTCCGAGAGTCATCTGGATACGGGATCCATCCGACATTGTTGCATCCAGAATCGGCTCCGCAATCGAGATATATTTTCCAGCCCTCTGCGCAAGTTTTGTCACAAATGAATCCAGATCAACAGAACTGGTATAGCAGAGCGATGTCTTAATCGACTCATACCGGGTATGGTAGACGAAGATCGGCGACTTCAGCCCGTCACAGGAGATATCCTCAATGAACGGGTCATGCATAATCGGATCGATCAGTCCGTCCCCTATGAACTCACAATCCATCCGGTAATGGATCTTCTCCTCTTCGACAGGAGTGAGGCTGAGATCAAAGTCTTCGATGATCCTGCGGCTGGCCTCTCTGAGTAGTTTCCGTGTCTCCTCCCTGGAGAGACCACGGGTGCTGATATCCAGTGTCTCAAAGAGCCGGTTTTTAATCTCGTTGTATAACGCTTCTTCGCCTTCTGTCAGCAGGGGCTCTATGACCTGGTAGGTGTATTCATGGGAGAGGACATCGTAGAGGATTCTGATATATGCATACGGGGGGTGTACCGGGTAGAGCTCAACCTCCTCGACACCGGGCGGAGGTGTATATCGAAGATCGAGCAATGGGCCGTGGGTATCAGGATGGTACTCCTCGCGCAGACGTCTTTTAGGTGAGAGTCTCTGGAGAATGGAGGGTTTTTTCGATCCTTTCCCATCCAAAACAGGCTCATCTTTCTCTGATGGCTTCTCAATTACGACCTCTTCGGGGATGGGGATCTGTTTCTTCTCTATGACCACCTCCTGGAGTGGGATC
>NZ_JARVGN010000058.1 GCF_029762515.1 Methanocalculus sp.
CGTCGGCGTCAATACGAGGATGTCGGTCGAACAAATCCCATCGAAATCTGCCTTCACCGCTTTATCAAGGTACGGACGAAGTTTTCCGTAGAGCAGATCCCCTGAGTAAAACTTTGACTTGGTACTCCTGAGATCGGTGTCAAAAGCCCAAGCATCGAGTTTTACCGTCCCTGGTGTGATGTTTTCCAGCCCAACGAATCTATCCGTTCCCTCCCCTGAAGGCTGCACGCTTTCCTTCCTCAGTATAACGACGTCTCCGAGAGTGACGCTCTTCCAGCCGGAAGGAATTTGCTTTGCGATAGTCATCAGTTTTCATCTCCAGCCGCAATTTCCTTTTGAGATCCTACAACGTCCGCATTAATAACCTGCAGAGGGTTAAATTTTATATAAAGGTTCCCCGTGTCACTCTTCCATTTGATAACAAGATCTTGATCGTCACGTTCTATTGCGGCTTGGATCTCCTCTTTATTAATTGGCCTCATATCAAATCCTTCAACTTCAAAAGGAACTCTTAATATTTTATCAAATAGTTCAAAATCACACCATAATTCTCGAGAAAGCTTGAGAGTTTCAACATCTTCCTTTGATAAGGCTTCTCGGACTGACTCGGAGTTTGCAACAGTGATAGTAACATCAATAAGTTTCTCGGGTCGGCCATTGACAAACGACGATAACCATAAGATCTTCTCTTGCTCATCTACCGTGATCTCCTCAGGGATCTGAAATTTCACATGAAACCGAGATTGAAGATCACCCAAGTCATTATACATCCTGTATAAATCGTTGATTAAGCGTGTCTCAGCTGATGGTTCTGGAATAATTGAACTTTTAAGAACAAATGGTCCTTGGAATGAGGCAGATATTAACTCTATAGACTCACCTTGGGCCCAGGCATCAATAAGACCATAAATTTCGCGAGCACGATTGACATCTGATAGAATATTTTTCGCTTTGAAATTGATCTTTGCTTCACGCTTCACCCCTGACATTCGAATGATCAATATGAAGTCAGGATCGTCAATTTCAAGTTTCATAGATTGCTGTGAACCGTAGACTTTCGCTTTCAGATGGCTCAGTCTCAATTGCCGTTGTGTCGATTGAAGATCGACTCTACATTCTGTATTAGGGTGAGGTTCGATTACTAAATTCCCTGATTTTAGAGCCGATGGATCCGTTAATAAAATGCCATTATCTGTACCATTACAAAGTTTCAAATGAAGATCCGTTGCCTTGATAGTAACTGGATCACAACTTATGCCCGTAAGGAGATCAATCATTTCTTGGGATTTAGTCCCATCTTCTTTTTTCAATTTATAAGCTAATGTAAATCCAAAAGGTACCCCGGGATCTTTTGAAGAAACACTCACATGAGTTACTTTTTTCCCCTTACTTGTGTAAACAATTTCAACACCCTGCTGATCAAAAATCCCCTCTGATTTTACTAAGAGGGATGGTTTTTTCATCCCATCGACAAAGGCATTCTGTATTACAGTATTTGTAATATATTCTATTGCTGTAGCTGCATCCATCTCAATGAACTGTAAATTATACTCATTCAACCCTTCCCTTTTCTCTTCATCTACATTTTTATCGATAAAGAAATAGGGGTGTTTTCTGGATTCGAGTCGCCCATAAATGTCTTTGAGCATCTCCCTAACATTTGAATCCGCGACCGAGTAACCAATAAACACAACAGAATATTCTGCAAGCAGAGATTTGATCTTGCTCCAGACAATGGAATCACGGTCAAATTTTCTATAATCCTCTGAGGTTATGACAATGGACTCTGGATCAGACAAATCACCATGGATTTTTAACAGAATTGTCCTGTCTGGATAATCGGTTATCCCTGGCAACTCATCATCATGGGCAATACTGACAATATTATCGTCGTACGCATGCTCGAAGAGCGGATCATAATTTGTGGTTATAATATACTTTATTCTGTTAATGTGGGCGAGTGATTTGTGGGTCTCGATCCTTTCCGGCTCCTTACCATAACACTCTTTCAACAGATCGATCAAACTTTCTCTACCTTTAGCCTCAACATAACGATCAGCAGCTTCTTGCAAAGGTAGTGAACATGCCTTTTCTCCCAAGGCTGCTCCAAGAAGATCAGATAGTTCTGATCCTGTTGGATATCCCGCATAATGAGAAAATCCAGATCCAACCCAAAAGATCACTTTTTCTTGGCGTATCAACTCACATAACTGATCTAATTCCTTATTGGCAAAACCAGAAAGGGAGCTATTCGCGGGTGTAATTTCGCTCACAGAACCACCTCTTTATACCCGATCTCTCTCAGATAACCCTCAATCTTTGCATCCACGGCTTGTAACTCTTCTTCAATCTGCCTGATCTCCGCCCATGTTCCAGCGAGATCGATTTCATCCTTCTCCTGATTGGGGAAAACATAGAGTGTCACATTCAGGCTATAGTCATTTTGTGCGATCTCCTCGACCGGCACCAAGCGGGCGAAGCCGTCATCCTCTGCGAACTCCTCATATGCCGTAACGATCGTGGTAATGTTCTCGTCTGCGAGGATGTTGAGTTTGCGGACATTAGGATGTTTTTCGAACTGATTGGAGGCGTTGATGAAGAGCACCTTGCCCTTCCTCTCCTCGGGCTTCTGCCTCCTCAAGATCATAATGGCGCCTGGTGCTCCGGTGTTGTAGAAGAGCTTCTCGGGCAAGAGGATTATGCATTCCAGGAGATCATGATCGATGATCTTCTGACGGACCGCCTTCTCCTTCCCACCCCTGAATAAACAGCCGGTATCGATAACTACACCGACCCGCCCCGTCTCTTCCTTTGCCGAGGCCAGCATGTGCTGGACCCATGCCCAATCTGCACTCTGGCGATTAATAAAACCAAAGGAGTAGCGTTGTTTCCAGAACTCCCCCTTTTTCAGGATCGTCTCTTCATAGCCGTCCTGGTTCCAGGGCGGATTGGCAATCACAACATCAAACTGCTTGACCCCTGTCCCATCATCTTTCTTGAACTTTGGATACAGGAGGGTATCTCCATGCGCAAGATTCACGTTTCTGATGCCATGAATGTACATGTTCATCCGACCATAGGCAAGCGTTTGGGCGTTTGCTTCCTGACCGTAGAGGAAGAGTTGCTCTGCATCTTCGGGCCCATAATTCTCAACAACGTGCTTATGAGAGATGATCAACATGCCGTTACTTGCTGCAGCGGGGTCGTACACGCTTTCTCCAGGGTGTGGATCGAGAGCCTCAACAAGAAGCTGGATTACCTCGCGGGGAGTATAGACTTCACCTTCCTTTGCCTTCTGCGGAGCAAAATATTGCAGAAGCCACTCATAGGCGTCACCAAGGATGTCAGCAGAGACATCAGTGAGTTTTTTCTCGCTGAAGAGTTCCACCAGTTGGCGGAGAATTTCAGCATTCTCCCGGCTCTGAGTAAACTGTATGAAGTCCACAGTGTCGAAGACATCCCGCAGTTCAGGGTTGCGATTTCCGATCTCTTTAAGAGCCATTGAAAAGGTTTCAGGGAGCTTCTCGGTATCTTTACGCAGGTTTTCCCAGAGGTATTCTTCAGGGAGATCAAAACTGTGATACATCGCCTTCTTGGCTTCGGCACATGCCTCTTCTTTAGTATATCCATCCTCCAGCGATTCATCATATGCGGCTTTTGTCTCCATTTCCCATTTGTCACTGATGCGCTTCAGGAATAGTGGAAGGAGAATGAACTTGTAATCCACCCTGGTACGTATAATATCCGCCGCGCGCTTGAGGATGCGGGTGAGTTCGTCTCGGGTCAACCTCTCATCTGAAACAGAAAGAATTGCTGCAATCTGCTCCTCCCTGCCGATAAGGGAGTATATTTTCTTTCGTGCATCCTCGTTATCAGATCGCACATTGAGTAGACCGACCTTCCGAAGTTTTGACAGGAGGGCAGGGGGCTTGGTCTTGGTATCCTCAGTTTTACCCTCAAGGACTTTCGCAGCATCCTGAATCCGAAATTCATTCTTTTCGAACGCATCCCAGAGATATGAATATCCCTTGTCGACCCAGGCCGGTATAGATATATTAGATTCCATGCATCTACGTTTATCCTATGAATATTTATACCTATCGTTAATTGTATGAACATAGTTTTTGTATGTTTATGTATTTGTGAGAGGGGCCCCACTACTCTCACGATAGAATGGACAGAACTTGATTTAATGGCCCTCTGGCTCGCTATCTTCAACCGAACAAACGCAGACATAACGATAAAAGGGCAGATTTGAGGCATTCTGAATCGCGCCATCAAACGGATTGGCAAGACCCAATCCGGCTACATCCTCTTTGTCTATGTCAGGCAGCAGGTGATCGATAAGGACACCACCCTCCCGTGGGCGATCACTGGGTGCTTCGAGATCATCTAAAAGATCCATGAGGACACGAAACCGATCTTCACCACCCAACCGAAACTCGGTGCCGATGTTTTTCTCTTCAGGATAAAACTGAATGAGATAGAGATCTTCAAATCCCTGGTCGATTTCAAGCCCCTCATCCCACATCTGGCTTTTATCAGGAACAAAATGCAGTGGTCAGGTGATGTCAGAGGGCAAATGATGTGGACAGTTATCAATTGCATTCTAAAAATGCTCACTTGTGGCGCTCCACAAAGAACATCACCTAGACACTGCCGTTGCTCGATATGAAGAGCCACGATAGACGATAGGTACCCGGTTACCATCTCCATGTCACAGCTGCAAGGGGGTGTTGGTCGGTGGATCATCCGGGAGCCAGCGATAGATCGTAACTGACTGCTATCGTGCCGTGAATCGAAGGGACTTTGCCGCTCACCCAATTTTCAATTGGAGATACTGAATTAATCGAAAGGTTTTTTATATTTCGAATCCATCAGACGGTTATGAATATAATTCCCCACATACAAACGGGAAGAAACTTCGATGAACTATGCCAAAAAATTGGCAGGGAAATTAATAGTCGAAGGAAAATGTGCAAACAATTTAAAATTGGCATAACGACAGACATTAATAATCGAGCTGTTAGCGATGATTACTGGTTGGGTGGATATGATTATATGGTCGTATTATACAGAACCCAATCCAAACAGAGAGTTATCGATATGGAACAGTATCTCATAAAACGGTTTAAAAAATACAAAGAGTGTAAAAATATACGACCCGGTGGTGAGGGGAAACTCAAATGGGGGCCACCTTATTATGCCTATCTTGCAATGAAAATAGAGTAAACGACAAAGGACGATTTCGGTTATTCATAAAGTAAATAATCCTTCATGTGGAGCATTTAATATAGGGCGTAAATTATAAATTAAAATAAGAATAAAAATCAGATATTTGTTGATAATAGACAGTAGGTGACCAGATGAGCACTAACAAAAAGAATTACATACAGGTTTTCAATCCTCGTACTGAGAGATGGGTCAAAATTGATCGTGATGCAGGTAAAATCATAGCAAATAAAAAAAGTGAGGGGCCGTATAAAAATATTAAAAAGTATCGATCAAAATAATTCAACTAGGATCTGATTCTTTTGGTTTTAATATGCCCTAATTCAACAAGTGAATGTCAGAAAAAGATGCCATCTATCCCTAAGCAATGCTTTCTAATAATTTCCGATGCCGAGAATTCGAATAATATTGATGATAATGGAACTAAAACCAAAGAAAAATCACTTCTAAGGGTGAAAATTGATGAGGTTTTTAATTCATTTGGATATTCTGTTATTGATGCAATGAGTATTTTTGAATCAGGTGACAATTATTGTAAAATTTGTAAATTGATTTTATCATCTGCATTTGGAATTGCAGTTATTACAAAAGATACAAAGGAAAGATCGCTAAAAAATATTTATCTCGAAATCGGATTGATGATAGCATATGGAAAAGAAGTGATTATCATCACAAATGATCGGCAAAGCCTTGCATCCGATTTATTAGGTAAAGGAAACTTAGAATATCTAGATTTCATCGATATGCAGAAAAAATTAAAGAGTTGGTTAGAAAATTTCTATAAAGAGTCAAGTTACTATACAGATATCGCAGAGATTTATTTTCAGGATAGTGATTATGAATATTCCTTTGAGTTTTATAAAAAAGCTATCATGTATGGTGATGATACAGCCATAAGAAACCTAAAAGATAACTTTGGGAGAGATCAACTAAAAAAACTTAAGATATCAAATAGACTTCAAACAGAGATAAACAAATTTATTGATGATGTTGAGGCAATAAAAACTGGGCATAAGAAAATAGTTCATCATAGGAATATTCCATCAATTGCACTATCATTAACTGATCTCCCTGAAGGATGGTTTCAAGGAAGAACGAAGGTCGAGGGGAATTATTGGGAGCATACTTCAACTTTCAGAATTACCAGACGGAAAGAAGGATATCCAACAATTAAGTCAGTAATTTATCGTTATAATTCAATTGAAGGTGCAAGACTTGGTTATCAAAACGCAAAAGAAAAACAACAAACTGAATCCAATACATTTAACTTATATGATCCAAAAATAGGTGAAGAAAGTTATGGATATATTAGTAGATATCCCCTAGCACTGGTAATATTCCGAAGAGCAAATTTGCTCACTCGCACAGAATATGTGTGTGATAAAACCGATCCTAATTTTACTGAGGCTAGTAATTACGCAAAATTACTTGACAATAAAATTCTATCATGCTTAAAGACATTGTAAAGAGCAAATATGACGTTTAATGCCTCCTCGCTATTTCATATGAATTAGTTCAACTTCAGCATATCAGGCCTGTTGTGAATCTTAGGTATATATTCTGAAACAAAACGATCCAGAATGGCCAACATAAGAGTGAATAAATCCAACAACCTCATTTTACTCAAACAACGAATTCCCACAAACCATTCTTCTAATCACCCCCTAAAGACCGTCGAAGCCCCACACCACAACCCTCCAAACCTTTTTCCCATCACCCCCGAATATCCTTCCTCAGGAGAATACCATGCCCGTTCCCGATTATCAAACAATGATGCTACCTGTCCTGAGATGTATTTCAGATGGAAAAGAACACGAAAGGAAGGTTATTCGCAAGCAAATAGCAGATATTTTTCATCTTACAGACGATGATCTCGCTGAAAAAATACCGAGCGGTAACCAGTCTACCTTTGATAACCGAGTCGGATGGGCCATGACCTATCTGAAGAAGTCTGGTCTACTAATAACCCCTCGGCGTGGAGTTGCTCAAATTAGCAACCGTGGCAAAGAGGTTTTAAATGAGAGGCCTGAAAAAATTGATGAAAAATTTCTTGAGCGGTTCGAGGAATATCGTGATTTTAAAGCTCTCCGGCATGAGAAGAAGGGTGGCGAATTGAGAGGCAGAGGTGAACAGGATAGCACACCATTAGTACTCACACCTGATGAAAATATTCGCAAGATTTATCTCGAGATCCGGAACCAGCTTGCAGACGAGATTCTTGAGAAGGTTATGGAATGCTCCCCGAAATTCTTTGAGAAGCTTGTTGTGGATCTGCTTGTGGCAATGGGCTATGGCGGCTCACGGGAAGATGCAGGGCAGGCGGTCGGAAAGAGTGGGGATGACGGTATCGACGGGATGATCAAGGAGGACCGGCTTGGTCTGGACGTGGTCAACATACAGGCAAAGCGGTGGCAGAACACCGTTGGCAGACCGGATATACAGGCATTTGTCGGGAGCCTTGCGGGGAACAGGGCAAAAAAGGGCGTTTTCATCACCACCTCAAAATTTTCAGCTGATGCCTATGATTATGTCAGGAGAATTGAACAGAAGGTGGTTCTCATAGATGGCAGGCAGTTAGCCGAATATCTGATCGATTTTGATATCGGCGTCTCAAAAGAAGCG
>NZ_JARVGN010000059.1 GCF_029762515.1 Methanocalculus sp.
CTCGGGGGCGAATCGGTGGACGGTGCGTACGAGGCAGAGAGCATCGCCGATGCGGCTATGCTGGAGTTCACCGGCAACACCACGCTCGACCGGGTGCACCAGGCAATGCTCCTCTTTGCCGCCGGACGTGGCGAGGCTCTGGGGAGGTTCCTGAAGGACGATGTAGGCCGCGACCAGAAGTTCGCCAAACTTGCCCAGGCCCTCTCTGCCCTCTATCCTGCAGGTTCCGAGGAGCGGCGGTGGGTGGACGGCGTGCTGGCGAGGAAGAAGTCGCTCGGCCTGTGAGAATCACAAATCAAACAATTTATGGAAGACATTGAACGATCCTTATCGTAACCGGAAAAGAGGGAATTTTGGATGGCAATAAAACCCTGGTACAAGGTGGTCACGCCACGTGAAGACCTGCGGGAGGGAAGGCCGCAGGACGCATCGGAATTCGCCGTGCACCTCGACAAGGTGCGGGAGGGCTCGGCGCCCCGTGACTATCAGGACCCGCGCCGGTTCTTCGAGCGGACCTACCTCACCGAAACGCTCTCTTCGTTCGCCTCGGACGTCGTCGCCCGCCTCTCGGGTGAGACGGTCGAGACCAATGCAGTGTACAACCTGACGACGCAGTTCGGCGGGGGAAAGACCCACGCCCTTACGCTCGTCTACCACCTCGCCCGCGCCGGATCGAAGGCCTATGCCTGGCCCGGCGTCATGGACATCGCAAACAGGGCCGGCGTCCCCACCATCCCCGAGGCTGCGACAGCCGTCTTCGTCGGCACCGAGTTCGACTCGCTCACCGGCCGGGGCGGCGGGGACGGCACGCCGCTCCGCAAGACCCCGTGGGGTGAGATCGCCTTCCAGCTCGGCGGGGCTGAGTCCTTCGAGAAGGTCCGTGAGCATGACGAGCGCATGGTCGCCCCGGGCGGCGATGTCATCCGTTCCTTCCTCCCCGCTGACAGGCCGAGCCTCATCCTCATGGACGAGATCATCAACTACACCAACCGCTCCCGCAGGCTGAAAAACGGCATGGCCGAGCAGCTCTACACCTTCATCCAGAACCTCTCCGAGACGGCCCGCAGCACGAAGGGAGTCGTGCTCGCCGTCTCCGTCCCTGCGTCCGAACTGGAGATGAACCCCGAGGACCAGGGCGATTACAACCGTATTGAAAAGCTGCTCGAGCGGGTCGGAAAGGCCTACATCATGTCCGCCAAATCCGAGACCGCCGAGATCATCCGCCGGCGCCTCTTCGAGTGGGATGGCCTTCCCTCCGATGCAAAGGCTACTATCGCCGAGTACGCCGACTGGATCCGGGAGAACCGGCACACGGTCCCGAACTGGTTCCCCGTCGACCAGCCCTACGAATCGTTCGAAGCCACCTACCCCTTCCACCCCCTGGCCCTCTCTGTCTTCGAGCGGAAATGGCAGACGCTTCCCACCTTCCAGCAGACCCGCGGCGTGCTGAAACTGCTCGCCCTCTGGGTCTCCTACGTGTACCAGAAAAGCTACCGCAAGGGCGATAAAGCGCCGCTCATCACCCTCGGCTCGGCGCCCTTTGAAGAACCCCTCTTCCGTGCAGCGGTGCTCAAGCAGATCGGCGAGGGACGGTTTGAAGGGGTCATCACCACGGATATCTGTGGCAACACGGATTCCCATGCCACCCGGCTCGACGAGGAGGCGGGAGAACCGATACGCTCGCAGCGTCTCCACCGGAACGTGGCCGCCACGATCTTCTTTGAATCGATCAGCGGTGGCGAGAACCGGACCGATGCCACCCTGCCGGAGATCCGGCTGGCCCTCGGGGGCCCGGGTGTGGACATTGCCAACATCGATACGGTCCTGGAAGGCCTTGCCCCGCCCACCGGGAACTGCTTCTTCCTCAACGCCGAGAACAACGCCTACCGCTTCGGGGTCAAGACGAACCTCATCAAGATCCACGCGGACCGCAAGGCCAGCATCGATGCGCGGGAGATCCACGACCTTGTCAAGGAGAACGTAAGGAAAGTGTTTGACCAGGCCCCTGCGGTTGAGCGTGTATACTTCCCCAAACGGAGCGGCGATGTGATGGACAAGCCCGCCGTTACGCTGGCGGTGATGGCACCCAACCGGGAGACCTCGAGCAGAGAGACCCGGAATCTGGTGCTTGAGCTCACGAAGTACCACGGAGAAGCGGGGAGGACCTACAAGAGTGCCATCATCTGGTCGATGGCCTCCGATTCCAGCGGCCTCTATGAGGCTGCACGCGACCACCTCGCCTGGAAGGAGGTCTCGGACGAGACGAATACTCTCAACCTGGATGACGGTCAGCGCTCGCAGGTGCGGCAGTATGTCGAGTCCACAAAGCGGGCGATCAAGGAGCGCGTGTGGGAGACCTACAACATGGTCGGTCTCTACACCGAGAACGACGAGATCGATCTCATCGACCTTGGCAGGGTAAACTCCAGTGCGTCCGAATCGATCTCCCGTCTGATCACCAGCCGGTTGAGCCAGCTGGAAAAGCTCACCGACACGGTCGGTTCCGGGTTCCTTGTCCGCAACTGGTCAAGGGTTTCTCCCGAGTGGAGCACCAGGCAGATCCGGGATGCGTTCTTTGCCCTGCCACATTTTCCCCGCGTGATGAACCCGGAAGTGATCAAGAAGACGCTCCAGCGGGGTATTTCGGAGGGAGCGTTCGGCTATGCGGGGCATGGTGTGAATGGCGTGTATGATCCCTTCTACTACAACGAGCCCATCAGCACGCTCCAGATCGAATTTTCGGATGATATGTTCCTCATTACGAAGGACGCGGCCGAAGAGGAGGTGAAGCGGAGGACAAAGGACAACAGTATTGTCCGGCTCGTGATCGAGGCACCGGCTACTAACTTCGCCACCGGCCAGCGGAGCAGATTCACCGCCCGTGCATACAATAAGGACGGCGAACTTGTTACCGGGAAGGAAATTGCCTGGATTGCGGAAGGAGGAGAGATCAGCGATCTTGGCGAATTCTGCGCCTGTGATACACCCGGCACCTATACCATCTCTGCTGTCTGCGAGGGTGTGCCTGCCGAGGTGCAGGTCCACGTCAAAGAAAAAGTCACGCCACCGCCTCCTCCAACCCAGGTGACCTCTATTCAGTGGAGCGGATCGCTCGATCCCTTCAAATGGTCGAATTTCTACAACCGCCTCATTATCAAGCTCATGCGGAGCGGTGATCTTGATCTCTCCCTTAATTTCTCGATAAACAATGCGAATGGGATTCCCGAGGAGACGATCAATGAGCTTCGTATTGCGTTGAAGGAGCTGGGGCTCGATGATGATGTCAGGACGAATGAGGCGAGATACGATTATTAGTGAGAATCCCTCTTCATCGCAATCGCCTTTTCATCCTCCACAATGAATTAAAAATTGGTCTCGGAGAATATTTCAACGGGTGTATTGTCCTTAAATCTGCGACACTAACATCCACACACCGCCCTCACCCGCTCCGCCTCATACCGCAACGTAATCATCCGCGTCCTCCCCCGGCCGTGCAGGAAGTTGACATCAACCAACCGCATCTCATCGAACTTCTTCACGCTCTTGTAGAAGGTGGAGTAGCCGATCCTGGCCGAGGCCCTGGCCGCATCGTAGGCCTCGGACATGGAGACCCCGGTGGCGGCCTGCTCCATCCCGGCGATCAGCCCGAGCAGCCGCCGCTCCTCCTTTTTGAGGGTGCGCACGGTGTTGTCCAGGTGGGCGTACTGGGCCACCTCGTAGGCGGCCTCGATGTCCTGGCGCTCGATGACGAGCCGGGTGCTGCGTTCGGAGTTCACCCCCGCCTGCTTGAGGAGGTGCAGGACCTTATCGCACTGCCCTGGAAAGATTAGGGGTATCCCTTCAATAACCGATCTAATTTGAGAAACTGGCAAAGATAATAGTTCAAAATCTGGAATATTGAGCACAAGGTAGCTAATTAACACCCTTTAAAACTCAGGATTCCCACAGAAAAATTATTACTTCATTCTCGAAATAATTCTAATCTAAATTCCTTATCTAATAAGCTTAACAAGACATATATATAATAAAGTATAGATAAGATGATTTGATAGCATGGTTGAAGATAAAGTAGACAGAATTGAACTGCCTTGTATTGAAGGGAGGCAGCATGGAAGGAAGATCTATGTCTGTACAATTCCTGGTTCGGTTTTAGCCGATTTGTATAGCAGGAAAGTGATTGATGTCGATGAATGGACACCACAACATCGCGATGGATATCAAAGGACACCTGTTGTGACCAGAGCGAGACGTTTTGCTCGATTCATTTCGGATAAAGGAGAGAAGGGGATTTCTCCCACTTCATTATTGTTATATCAGCGAGATATCACAAATGGGGTCCACTATGATAACGGTAACTTAGTGATTCCTTTTTCGGATAATATGAAAAATCCATTGTTGTATATTGTGGACGGACAACATCGTACACTGGGGATTTCAGAGGGATATTTGCATGGGATTTTGAATTACGAAATAGAATTTGATATCCCTGTCGTCGTGTTGGTCGGAGACAAATCGATAGACCCGTATATTGAAGAGGCAAGTCAATTCATAACAATCAATACAACTCAAAAACGGGTGAGGACAGATCTCGCGAATCAACAGCTATTGAAGATACGATCGGCAAAATCTGGCATTATTTCGGCAAATTCGCAGCTCATTGTTGGTACAAAAAAAGAACTCCAACCATTCGCAACTGCAATTGTAAATACACTCACAGATGATGAAAAATCACCTTGGTTTGGAAAAATCGTAAGACCGGGGACTGCACGGGCAGAATCAGGATTACCTTCTCAAGGGCAATTTGAGGATTCATTAATGGATTCATACATTGGAAGTTCATTAATCGATTTTGGAGCTAGCGGAGGATATAATATTGGTGAAATGGTCACAGTTCTTGGACAATATTGGGCGGCAATTTTTGAATTAATGCCGAATTCGATTGAAAACCCAAAAAATTATTACGTGACAAAAACGCTTGGAATTCACGCATTGAATGCTTTGCTTCCTTCGATCTTCATGTTAAAAAGGCTTGATAAAATTCCAGTAAAAGAGGATTTCAAGAAGATTTTGAATAAAATTGAAAGTTTTTCTGAAGATCAATGGATCACTGGGGGAGAAATCGGATCCTATGGCGGGGGAAAATCTGCGTTTCGAAATCTAACCATCGAATTGCATAAACAATTACTGGAGACCTAACCTCACGGAGATGGAGCAATGAAAGAGAAGGATCTTTGTATCAATATTGCGAGAGCCGAATCAGAACACGATGTGATAAGTCTTCTTCAAAAAGCAGGATATTGGGATAATCCAAATGTATGGAAAGATTTTGGCGACACTGAAAATAATTTCGCAACAATAGGCAATCAACAAAGTAGGCCTGAGGCAGCAATAGTCGAGAAAATTATCAATGCCGTCGATGCCGTCTTAATGTCAGAAGCCTTTATTCGAAGGATTGATCCTGAGGGCGATGAAAGCCCTGATACAATCTCCGAAGCCCTTGAAACCTTCTTTAAGATTCCGGACGGGAAATTATCGAATATTTCTGCTAGTCAGCGAACAAGATTGGCTGATCGTATTGGATTCGTCGCAACAGGCCAGAAAACAAATCCATGTTATTCAATTTTTGATACTGGGGAGGGACAAACTCCCAAAAAAATGACTGATACCTTTCTTTCGATTGGTAAATCAAATAAATTACGGATTCCTTTCGTCCAAGGCAAATTCAACATGGGTGGCACAGGAGTCTTTCAATTCTGTGGTCATCATAATTTACAACTGATAATATCAAAACGCCATCCGAAAATTCAAGACAATGGTACAGATGTAAGTAAAAATAAATGGGGATTCACAGTTATCAGACGTGAGGATCCAAGCAAAGGTGTTAAAAGTTCTGTATATCGTTATCTCGCTCCCAACGATGAAGTCTTATCCTTCGAAAGTGCTAGCTTACCCTTGCTCCCCGGTAAAGAATCTCTCCCATATATCGAACCCCTGATACATGGAACCTTTATTAAACTCTATGAATATCAAATGACCGGGCTCAAAACAAACATACTCTTTGATTTATATAACCGACTTTCGCTTCTAATGCCTTCAATTGCTTTGCCCGTTCGGTTATATGAACGAAGAGGCTATTCTGGCCATTCGCTTGAAACAACCTTGGCTGGACTATCGGTTCGGTTGGAGGAAGATAAATATGAGAATGTGGAGTCCGGATTCCCAACATCCAGCACTATCGTTGCAAACGGACAAAGAATGAAGGCATCTATCTATGTATTTAAAAAGGATCGCGAAGGAAAATACAAAAAAGATGAAGGAATCCTTTTCACCATTAACGGACAGACACACGGTACAATCTCGAAGAGGTTTTTTTCAAGAGATTCTGTTGCAATGGGTTATTTAGCTAATTCCATATTGATTTTGGTAGATTGTTCGGAATTTGATGGGCGAGCACGAGAAGACCTATTTATGAATAGCCGTGATAGGCTACGATCAGGGGAGCTGAAAGGCGAAATTGAACGAAAATTAATAGATTTAATAAGATCCCAACCAGGGTTACGTCTCTTAAAGGAGGAAAGAAAGAGGGAAGCGATGGAAAATAAAACCAAGGATGATAAACCCCTGGTTGATGTAATTAATAAAATGTTAAAGGATTCTCCAACATTATCGAAATTGTTCATAGCTGGCGTAAGGCTATCAAATCCTTTTAAGGTGAAGGGAGCTGAAAAGAAGGATCAATTCAAAGGAAAAAAATTCCCGACATTCTTTACATTGACTGAAGAATATTCGACATCAAAACCCAAAATGAGCCCGATTAACATCCGATTTCGTATTCAATATAAAACAGATGCTGTCAATGATTATTTTGATAGAGACAATGATCCTGGGGATTTTCGTCTATACCTTGATGGAGACGAAATCGAAAATAGCTCGCTCAATCTCTGGAACGGCTTCGCAAACTTGAATGTCGATCTTCCAATGGATGTTAAAGTAGATGACATTCTAAAATTTTATTGGGAGGTAACGGATAATTCACGAATTGTGCCATTCGAAGGGGAGTTTTATGTTAAAGTGACTGAACCAACTGAAAAACATCCAGGTAAACCAGGAACTCGAAGACAACCATCTTCTGATGAGGAAGGAGATGAATCAAAGACAACATCAAAACTCAATATCCCAAATATAATTGAAATATTCCGAAAAGACTGGATCAATTATTCATTTGATGAAAAATCCGCTCTAAAAGTCATTTTCAGTGGAGAAGACGGATACGATTTTTTCATCAATATGGATAATATTCATTTATTAACCGAAAAGAAAGGATATAAAGGTGATTATAATTTATTGGATACACGGTACAAATTTGGAATGGTACTCATAGGGTTAGCGTTCTTGAACTATCAGAAGCAAAACGAGCAAAACGAGCAAAAAGATCAAGATAGTGAAAATGAAGATATCTATTCACAGATCGAACGATCTACTAGGGCTATTTCACCTTTCTTATTGCCCATGATTTCTCAATTGGGTGAGGATTTAGATATAATGGAGGGATAAATATTCTAATTTGACCAGGATTAAATAAAAGAGCATTTATCTGGCCTCCAATCAGGTTGATTTATTTTAAATCCGATATTTCGGATGATTTCATAAGTAGATCGATAAATTCTGCAATGGAGAACTCCTCCAGCAAAAAAAATTTACACCATGGCGCGTACGGATTCATCAATGCCCCCCAAACCAAAACCCAAACACATAACACCACCACCCCCCAAAACCCTCATCACCACCCATGGATCTCGCCGAATTACGCAAAATCAACGCCATCATCGAGCGCGACA
>NZ_JARVGN010000005.1 GCF_029762515.1 Methanocalculus sp.
CACGTTGATCATGCTGATGTGAATGCGGCATTCAATATCGCACTCCGTCAAAAAAGCATGATTGATCATGTACAGAAAGAGATGTACACGATGGGAGCACTGATACCCCACGACGCAATGCTTGAAGAATGCCTAAGCAACGTCAGAACCCCACGACTTTAGTCGTGGGAGTATGTCAGATGAGAATCTCGAGGTTTCCAGGAGCTGCCGTGATCTGCAATATCAAACTCTTGAAAAACAGGACCAGATGCTCGAAATCAGTACAGCATCACTTCAGAATGGAAAAGAGATCCGAAATGAGGTACGAGAGTTCCGAAAAGATGCAAAATCATATCTCGATGATGAATTCAGGGAGATCAGAAAGAAGCTGACATCCATCGAAGATGCACTTGCACGGGCTGGAATTCAGGTATCATACCCGATTAGGTATAATACCTGATTAGACATAATGCCCGATGCGTTCTCCAGCTCATTCCCGATAATAATTGTTCATTCTCTCTTTCTTTATAAAAATCCCAATTCTCCCTTTGCTCATCGAAATCCAGGATATCCGCTTCTTCCCCCTAAATCTTTGCCTGCTCCACAAACCATTTGACCGTCTCTTTGAGCCCCTCTTCCAGTGTAAAGCCGGGATCATACCCAAATGCCGCTTTGGCTCGTGAGATATCGGCAAGCGAGTCCCGGATATCACCCTCCCGCAGCGGCTCATAGATCGGCTCTGCGTGGGTGCCGATGATCTCCATTAACATCTCCGCGAGTTCGTTTAAGCTGATCCTCCTTCCGCAGGCGATATTATAGACGCCGGTCGCCTCGCTCTCCATCGCCTTTACATTCGCCTGGATGACATCTTTGATGAAGGTGAAGTCCCGGGTCTGGCCGCCGTCACCATAGATGATCGGCGGTTTTCCACCGAGCAGCCGGGTGATGAACTTCGGGATCACCGCCGCGTACTCGGATGCCGGATCCTGCCGGGGTCCGAAGACATTGAAGTACCTGAGGAAAACCGTCTGGATTCCATAGAGCTCATAAAAGACCTTCCCATAGTACTCGTCTGCGAGCTTGGAGACGGCATAGGGGGAGAGTGGGTTTGGGATCATCCCCTCCTCTTTTGGCAGCGTCGGGGTATCGCCGTACACCGAGGAGGAAGATGCGGTGACCATTTTCCGAACACCATTCTCCTTTGCCGCCTGAAGCAGCACCAGGGTGCCGGTGACATTCGCCTCATTCGTCGTCAGGGGATCCTTCACCGAGCGGGGGACAGAGGGGATCGCCGCCTGGTGGAAGATGCCGTCAATTTCGCGGGTGATCTCCTTCATCAGCCCAAAATCGGTGATGCTCCCCTCAACGAACGTGACGTTTTTGTGCTCGCGGAGATCGGCCACATTCGCGGATCTGCCGGTTGCGAAATTATCGATGATGGTGATGTCATGATCCTCAGCCAGATGATCTGCCAGATTCGAACCGATGAACCCGGCACCGCCGGTGATGAGATAGCGCATAGAGATTCATTGGATTCCGGGTGTGAATAAACCATTCGAAAACGATCCCAGGGATCGCCATTGCCCGGTTCAATTGTATTCTGCTTGTGAAAGATGCCTTATTGGAATGCAAACGAACACCAGGCCGCACCAGATGAATGCGAGGCTGACGATCAGGGGGTCGCCGCCGTTGACAAGCGGCAAGAGATGGCTGCTCTCAATCCGGGTGATATTGAATACCAGAAGAAGGCCGAGACCGAACATGACAATCCCGACAAAACTCATACAATGCAATTTTATCCGCGAGAGAGTCCTGAAATAACTCTCCTTTCGTCCGGTGAGATCGGCAAGCATCAGGAGAGCTCCAGGTATGAGGATGCAGGCGGCAATCCACTCCTGTGGAGCGGCAAGTGAGTTCCAGAAGGAATGGATAAAAAAATCCGGAAGCATCTTTGCTGGAAAAGGTCCGTATAGAGGATAATACCAGGTTATGGGTATCTCCCACATAGAATCAAGTGCCTGATGAAGGAGCACCCCGATGCTAAGACCAAAAAGGAGTATAGATCCCCTGTATTTCCATAGGAGAAAACCAAAAATGAGTAAAATTGCGAAAAATATAAGCGAATGCCCGATAATTCTCCCATACCCGATAGTCGCGGCAAAGAGGATGTGCCCAAGCGGCTTATCGATCAGATCGGGGAGGATGCTCCCGACTGCAACCGGAAGAAACCAGCGGCGCGATCGAAGAACCTCTGAGAGAAAGAGGCCGGTTGCCACACCCACCAGCAGATGAAAGAAGAAGAACATCCAATCCAGATCTTTTATCTCTCAATGTAATAAACCTGGCATAGTGTTGCTAATTTTGAGATCCAGAGGGGATGGGCGGTCAACTCCGGGGGGACAAGGGGTCAATCCCTGAGATCAGCTCGCGGTTTTCGCATTCAGTCACTAGCGTTTACAGGCAGCTTTCATCTCGTATTCGCATCTGTTGTCCTGTGACACTCTTCCCGCAGGCAAACCCCCCTGCCCCCTTCACCTGAAGGGGGGGAATGAGGATAGCATGGGGGTCCGGATAAATCGCGGGGAGCGCCGTTAGGTGGTTCGGGTGAGGGTAAGCCCATGGAGGCGTTGTGCAGGAGATGGTATGCCAGCGATTGCAGGCTGGCGGTGTTTCCCCTCTCAAATGGGGGCGGCAGAGCGCGTCAAACTTTAATGGAGAGCAGCTTTTCAGCCGATATGTTGCTCAGGAGAATAATTGAGATTACATGAGAGATTCCGGATAGGGAGGCAGATAAGAAGAACCCTGTACTATCGTTGAAAGTCTCCAATCGTATTGCGGATGATGATATCCTTGATAAATCATGGTAAGAATGAAGAGAGTGACGAAGATTGTATTCTAAAGTAAAGTTTGAAATGATGACGAAGAGTATAATTAAAGAAATAAATTAATAATTTCGCGTTTTGTCATATTGTTATGGGTTGCAATATCATGTAAGATAGCATTTAAAATACGCTTTTGCTGTTCTTTCCGAAATGGAATAATAATGATATGTTCTCCCTGGTCAGTTTTTTTACCATTTTAATGTGGCTTCCCCGTTGCTGGACAACAGAATAACCAAGTTTTGTAAGGACTCTGATGATATCAGTGCTGCTAACAACCGGAAGATGAGGCAATGTGATGCACCTGATGTGTAGTCCGGGTCTCTATTGTGATCTCTTCTCCAGGTTTTATTTCATCTTCAAAATATAAAAATACGGCTTCTTCAATGTTTTTGAGCAGCTCTTCGAATGTTTTCCCATCGGTAAAAATACTCAATCCGATTGCGTTGGCTGACCAGTATCCATCTTCACAGATAGTTTCAAATAGCACCATCATGATGCATTCTCCATTCTCTTATTGTCAATATGGAATGTCAATGCTAAATAACTGTTGAAGAAAGTGCTCCACCCGGCATGGGTAATCATTGCAATCCCCCCTATCCACCTTCTCCTGAAGGGGGAGTGAGGATAGTATGGGGGTCCGGATAAATCGCAGGAAGCGCCGGTACGTGGTTCGGGTGAGGGTAAGCTCACAGAAGTGCGGTGTAAGAGATGGTACGGCAGCGATTGCAGGTGGGTGGTGTTCCTCTTCTCAAATGGGAGCGGCAGGGCGCGTCAAAAATTGATTTTTGCATCGGATGGAGACCCGGTACAACAGCATAAGCGCGGGAGCGCTTCCATCCTCTCGGCGGGGTGGTGAGCCCCGCCTGGTGGCCGCCAGGCCGCCTACTCCGAGAACCGGAGGGGATGGGCGGTGCCCCCCCGGAGGGGCGAGGGGTCAGGACTAATGCTGTAACAAATTGCTACACCAACAACACACCGCTTACGATCAACTCCTGACTATCAACTCCCCTTGATCATCAACAGTGATCCCTGAGGTGACGGCATCACATTTCACTGATACCAATCTCAGCCTGATCGTCGACCAGGTTGATACAAACATCCTCTATGATTCTGATCCGGAACAGATCGGACTATCAATTGATGAATCAGATCTATTCCGCATCCCCCACCCTGCATACCATGGTCGGGAAGAAGAGGGTGAACCCGACCGGAACAGAAACGTACGAATTCGTCAATCCGGTATCTGGCGAGATTGTGAAGAAAGAGATCGTCTGGACAACAGTTGTTCTTCACCATACCGAATGGAGGGTCTCGGTCTTCTGGTTGATCCAGTGAATCTCTTCTTTCAAGGATTTTCTTCACATACAAGATTCATTTTTTATCCTACTGATACAGATAATCATCCATGCGATCTATACTGACCGTTGATGCCCCCACCCAGAAGGTGATTGGGATCAGGCGAACAGGACGTTATGAAGAGATTGGATCGATGATTATGGAGCTTGCATCATTCATCGAAGAACACAAAATCACTGTCATCGGTCCTCCCGCATTCATCTGCCATGAAGAGAGCCTGAATGCTGTGCAGTCGGCAGCAGAAGCCGGAAGTGCAGATATTGAAGTTGCCTTTCCAATTGAAGGGGAAGGGAGGGGAAGCGGCGATATCCGTATCTATGAGCTCCCCGGCGGACAGATGGTTCGGATCATCCATATGGGACCATACCGTGAGTTGCCGGATACCTATCAGGAACTCTTCAGGTGGCTTGGAGATAATCATCTCGTCATAACCGGGCCAATCCGGGAAGTCTATATCAATGATCCAAAGACCACTGAAGAGGATCTTCTGGTGACCTGGATCTATGCCCCAATCTGATTTTTGTAATTAACGGCATAATCCTGTTGTACCGGATGATTCAATCTGTCTCCTTCCACAAGCCTTATACCCAATCAATTCAATCATCATCCATGAAACCGCCCGGTTCTGTCATTCATCCAATCAGAGTCCTCTATGTTGATGACGAGCCGGCACTCCTTCAGATCTGTAAGATCTATCTAGAGAAGAAAGAGCATTTTGAGGTTTTTCTCTCTAAGAATCCAACAGATGCCATTGCTCTCTTATCAAAACAATCATTTGATGCAATCATCTCAGATTACCAGATGCCGGGTATGGATGGTCTCCAGTTTCTCAAATATCTCCGTGAGCAGGGAGATGAGACACCGTTTGTCATCTTCACCGGAAAAGGCAGGGAAGAGGTGGTCATTGAGGCTCTGAACTCCGGGGCAGATTTCTATCTCCAGAAAGGCGGCGATCCAAAGGCACAGTTTACCGAACTTTCACAGAAAATCAAGTACGCTGTTGCACGTAAGAGAAGCGAGTCGGCACTCCGGGAGAGCGAGGATCGGTACCGGAATGTCATTGAGGATATGGATGAGCTGATCTGCCGGTTCCATCATGATGGAAGGATCATCTTCGTCAATGATGCCTATTCCCGCCATTTCGGGTTATCCCAGGATGATCTTATCGGGAGCAGTTTCAAACCCGGGATACATCCTGATGATCAGGAAAAGGTCTCATCCCTCTTCTCAGCCCTTACGCAGGATCACCCCTCAGGTATGATTGAGCAGCGGGTGATCATGCCGGACGGGCGGATTGTCTGGCAGAGATGGAGCACCCGGGCGATCTTCGATAAAGATGGAGTTATCACAGAATACCAGTCAGTTGGTCGTGATATTACCGAACTGATGGAACGGGATAATAAACTCAAGAGAGCCAATGATGAACTCCTTGCGACAAACGAAGAGCTCACCGCTATCGAAGAGGAATTGCGGCATCAATATGATGATATACGTGCCGCCCAGAAAGAGGTTCGGTTATCTGAGGCACGGTACCGTGCCATCTTTGAGTACACAAGTGCTGCATCAATCATCATTGAGGAAGATACGACGATATCCCTCGCCAATACCGCATTTATAGATTTAGCCTGTTCTACAAAGGAAGAGGTAGTCGGGCGGAGCTGGACCGAATTTGTCAGCCCGGATGATCGGAAGAGGATGCTTCAGTATCACGAGCAAAGGAGAGATGCAACAGTATCTCCTCCCAGAAGCTACGACTTTACTTTTATTGATAAAAACGGAGGTGCCCACTCCACCCATATAACGGTTGGAATGATTTCAGGCACACGCCAGTCTGTTGCATCCTTCTATGATATCTCTGACCGTGTCGAGATGGAAGAGGCGATCAGGAAGAGTGAGGAGCAGTACCGGATGATTGCCGAGAACATCACGGAGACGATAACAGTTCTTGATCTATCGATGAATTTTACCTATGTGAGTCCTTCTATCACGGCTTTACGCGGATATACGGTTGAAGAGGTGATGCACCAGTCGTTAGCAGACATATTGACTCCGGAATCCTTAAGAACCGCTCTTGAACAGCTTGATGAAGAGAGTCGGCTTGAAGCAGAGGGTTCCGCTGACCCGGCCAGAGTTGTTATCCTGAACCTGGAGGAGTACCGAAAAGACGGATCAACAATCTGGGTCAGCAATATCATGAAGTTCCTCAGAGATGAAGATGGGAGACCCAGGTCAATACTCATCCTCTCGCGTGATATCACCAATCAAAGAGCCGCAGAACAAGCCCTGAAGGAGAATGAGCTCTTCAACAGAACACTGATAGAACATCTTCCGGACTATATCCTCCTCTATGGAACAGATGGCAGAATCCTCTATATCAATCCTTTAGCAGCTGATGCATTAGGGTATATTGTAGATGAAATGATTGGAACCGATGTCCTCAGCTATGTGGCAGAAGAATATCGTGACAGTATTCATAACAAGATAGCCCTTCGACTGCAAAAACAGCATATTCCACCATATGAGATCGATATCATCTCAAAGACAGGTGATCGGTATTCCGTCCTGATTAAAGGTGCAATCATCAGGTATCACAATAAAGAAGCAGTCCTGCTTGTCCTTACTGATATTACCGAGCGGAAAGCAGCGGAGATCGCGCTTCATAACGCCAATAAAAAACTACAATTACTCTCCGGCATTACCCGGCATGATATCCAGAATACGCTAACCGTTTTGCAGGGATACCTTTCCCTGGTAATTGATCATAATGACGATTCAGATCTCATTAATTACCTGAATGAGATAGAATGTGCCGCAGATGCTATCGAGGAGCAGATTGCGTTTACAAGCCAGTATGATGCCTGTGGAGCAAACATCCGCTGGCAGAAGATCTCAAAATCTATTACGGATCTTCCGACTGGTACCATCACCATCCAGAACGATTGTACCGAGCTCTCTATTCTGGCGGATCCTATCCTCCAGAAAGTCTTTTCCAACCTGTTGGACAATACCATCCGGCACGGTCAGAAAACAACCCGGGTACATCTTTTTTGTGAAATAAAAGATGATGAATGCAGAATTATCTGGGAGGATGATGGAATAGGCATACCATCTGATCAGAAAGAGATGATATTTAAGCGGGGTGTTGGGAAGCATACCGGTTTTGGTCTATTCCTCAGCCGTGAGATCCTCCTTATCTCAGGGATAACGATTCATGAAACAGGCACATATGGGGAAGGGGCGCGATTTGAGTTGCATATTCCAAAGGGTATGTGGCGGGTCGATTCAAATAATACCCGTTTTACGTAACCCTTTGGTGTTATCCTTTAACTTCGAAAAAATCCGCAGTTTACAGAAGCTATTTCCAGAACCCCGCTCTTCTTACAGTAAAGGAGTGATATTATGCAGAACCGCTATCTCATCGCAACCCTTCTTCTCGGCATCCTTGTCATAGGAGCAATCATTGGATTTGCCCTGCTGAACCCGCAGGTGCATTCACCGGAAGGAGGGCCGGTGAAGTTTGCTAACGAACAGGAGGTACAGAAGTACCTGGTACAGTCAGAGGCCTCCGGCTATTCGTCCCGGTGGATGAATACGGCAAAATCCGAAGATATGGCCGCTATGCCCCCTGCTGCCCAGGCAGGAATGCCGATCCCGATGCCAACCTCAGCCGGTGGGGCGGTGGAGTATTCGACGACGAATATCCAGGTGCAGGGGGTGGATGAAGCTGATTTTGTTAAAAATGACCAGAAATACATCTATCTCATAACCGGCGGCAGGTTCGTTATTGTCGATACCTTCCCGCCTGAGAATGCAAAGATAATCTCCAACATCAGTCTCTCCGGCAGTCCGCGTGAGATGTACCTGTCCGGTTCAACGGTTGTGGTCTTCTCAGACGAAACGATCGAAGAGTTCCAGCAGGTTGAAGGCAGTGCCGCCCCCGTGCCGGTCAGGCGGCAGGTAACAAAGGCTGAGATCTATGATGTCACAGACCGCTCAAAGCCCTCACTCATCAGGACAATCACCGCATCAGGAACATATGCCTCATCAAGGATGACTGATGGGATCGTGTACCTCATCACTCAGGAGTACCCGCAGAGGAGGGGATCAGATATCCCGATGCCTTTGGTGACAGATGGGAGCAGCACCTATACGCCAGATATCTGGCGGTTTGACGATCTCGAAGGGCCATTCATCTTCCAGACGATCACTGCCTTTGCACCCACGCGATCATCATCCCTGTCAACAGAGAGTTATCTTGTCGGCTATTCATCGACCTTCTATGCAACTCCCTCACATCTCTATGTCGCCTACACACACTATGGCGATCGCTACCGTTCCGGCTGGATGGAACCTGCTGACCCGGCAGGTCCCTCAACGATCATCCACCGGTTTGATCTGAACCGGGGAAACCCTGTATGGAGACAGAGTATGATCGCACAGGGAACACTCCTCAACCAGTTCTCACTTGATGACTACCAGGGTCATCTCCGTGTTGCCACAACTGTTGAGGAATATGGATCAAATGGCTTCCAGACTTCTTCAAGCATAACAATCTTCGATCGATCTGGAACTATCACCGGTGAGATCACTGGGATTGCGCCGACCGAGCGTATATTTGCTGCCCGTTTTATCGGGGAAAGATGCTATCTTGTCACATTCCGCCAGATCGATCCTTTCTTTGTGATCGATCTTGCCGACCCGAAGAACCCGAAGATCCTCGGTGAACTGAAGATCCCCGGTTATTCGGATTATCTCCATCCCTTTGATACGAATCATATAATTGGAATTGGAAAAGATACCGGGGAGACAGCATGGGGAGGCTTCACCACTACAGGCGTAAAAGCGGCCCTCTTTGATGTGTCAGATGTCGCAAATCCGGCACTGAAAGATTCGATCACCATCGGCGGTTCAGGGAGCGACTCCGAGATCCTCCGGGATCACAAGGCATTCTACTTCAATCCAAAGACCAGCGTGATGGTGCTCCCGGTCACGATTGCTCAGGGGTATGGTTCCGGCTATGTCTGGCAGGGATCCTATGTCTACGAAATAACACCTGAAGATGGTTTCACACTTAGGGGCATCGTCCCGCAGTACAGGGGAGATGAACCGCCGGTGCAGGATCGCTGGCCGACAGCAGTCAAACGATCTCTCACCATCGGTGATATGCTGGCTACCATATCAGAGAACACAATCGTCCTCGTTGACATACGTGAGCCATCAAATCGGTATGGATCGATTGACCTTCCAATGACAACCAGTGGATATGGATACTGGAACGAACCAATATGGCGGGATATGCCAGTCCCGCTCCCCGTTTAATTTTTGGGGAAAAGGAGGGTATTTATCCTCGTTTTGATACAAGCTAACTCAGCTGTGCTACCAATATTCTATCCCCTCTTTTTATCACGTTATTCTATCCAGAAGAAAGACCCCTCGCCCCTCCGGGGGGGCACTGCCATCCCCCTCCGGTTCCCGGGTGGGCAACCTGGCGGTCACCGAGCGGGGCTGAACCGCCCCGCCAGTGAGGATGGGAGCGCTTCCGCGCTTATGCTGTTGTACTGGGTCTCCATCAGATACAGAGGAAAACTGGAGACACCTGATCTCAGTCCATCTATGCAGAAAATCAATGGTTGACGCGCCCTGCCGCTCCCTTTCGAAAAATAAAACGCCTCCAGCCTGCAATCGCGTCTGTACTATCTCTTACACTGCACCTCCATGGGCTTATCCTCGCCCGATACCAGGCACGGGTGCTCATTCGCGATTGCTCAGACCCCCATGCTATCCTTACTCCCCCTTCAGGTGAAGGGGGGCAGGGGGGTTTGCCGGATTGGTAAGGAGTGTCACAGTACAGCAGGTATCTCTCTGAGATGCACCTGCATGTAAGCGCTTGTCGAAAAAGGCTGACTCAGGCGTGATAACCCAGTCGTTCTAACCCGGCATTTCGCCTTGAAATGACCCCTCGCCCCTCCGGGGGGCACCGCCTACCCCCTCCGGTTCTCGGAGTAGGCGGCCTTTTCGGCCACCGAGCGGGGCTGAACCGCCCCGCCAGTGAGGATATTGGCGCTTCCGCGCTTATGAGGGTGTATTGGATCTCTGTACCTGCAATGGCTGGTGGAAGCTGCCCGGTAGAGATGCCGGGAAGAAGTACCTTTGTCGTCTCTCTCCATAATCATTATATAATTGGAACGTAAATATTCCATGTGGAACAAAATATTACCATTCAGATAACAAAACATCTTATCCGATCAGATTCGTATCCACGGAATCTGGCAAAACAGATTAATACCAGTCATACGACTGTTCTGAGAAAGCTCCGGGAGCTTTTAGAATCCAATGTCGTCGATTACAGAATTGAAGGGAAAAATACGGTATACTTTCTGAAGAAGACAGTTGAAGCACGTGTCTACATCTATATGGCTGAGCACTATCGCCTTATAGAGCTTATCGAACAAAATCCAGGGTTGCGCCCGGTTATCAGGACTATTCAGGACCATCCGGATATATTATTGGCGATATTGTTTGGGAGTTATGCAAAGGGAACTGTGAACAGACAGAGCGATATCGATCTCTATATTGAGACAAAGGGTGAGATAAACAATTCAGCTAACAAGACGGCAAATGACAGGGAATTAACACGTAACCTTGAGCGGCAGCACACAAAACTTAGTATCAAGACAGGGTCATTTGATCCGGACAACCTCCTGATCCAGGAGATCATCCAGGATCATATTATTCTCAAAGGAGTGGAACGATATTACGAAAAAACAGGATTTTTTAAGTAAACTCTTTCGTGAAGAGAAAATCCGGATCATTGAACCGAATTCAAGGGTTGCAGAGGCGTATAAAAAGAAATCAGAAAGTTTTCTTATTTCATCCAGAATACTTCTGGAGAACGAGCGACTCGAAGAGACTGTCTCGATGGCATACTATAGTATGTATTACATGATGCTTGCGCTTCTTTTCAAAACAGGTATCCAATGCGAAAATCATACAGGAGCAATGCTTCTTCTTCATCGATTATACAGGATTGATAGTACAAGGGTCGCTGCTGCAAAAAAAGACAGAGTCGATAAACAATATTATATAGATTTTGATATCACTGCTGCTGAAGTTTCCAACTCTGTTGAAGAAGCCGAGATATTCAATGCAGAACTTCTTGATTATATTGAGCGGCTTCATGAAGGTGATATCAGACGCCTCAGAGAGAAGGCAAGAGAAATTCTTGAGAGTTAGTGTGCCGCACCTTGACCTGACCCGGCCCCTCGCTCCTCCGGGGGGGCACCGCCTACCCCCTCCGGTTCCCGGGTGGGCGGTCTCTCGGCCACCAAGCGGGGCTCGCCACCCCGCCAGTGAGGATGGGAGCGCTCCCGCGCTTATGCTGTTGTACTGGATCTCTGTCCATACATACAGAAAATCAATTTTGCCGCGCCCTGCCGCTCCCATTTGATAAGGAGAACACCGCCCGCCTGCAATCGCGTCTATACTATCTCTTACACTGCACCTCCATGGGCTTATCCTCGCCCGATACCAGGCACCGGTGCTCATTCGCGATTGCTCAGACCCCCATGTTATCCTTATTCCCCCTTCAGGTGAAGGGGGGCAGGGGGGTTTGCCGGATTGGTGAGGAGTGTCACAGTACAGCAGGTATCTCTCTGAGATGCACCTGCTTGTAAGCGCTAAAAACATAACAGAATAGCAATATTTCTCCCTCTTCCAAACCACAATCGTGAACCTCTTATCTCACTGATTCCAAAGGGTACAGAATGAACCCGGACTGTATGTGTGAAGCGATCCGTCAGGCGCGAATCGGTATTGCCAAAGGACAGACCCCCTTCGGTGCATGCATCGAATGTAATGGCGATATCATCGCTTCTGCACACAACCAGGTCTTTTCTGACACAGACAGCACTGCCCATGCAGAAATTGTCGCGATCAGGAAGGCAGAAATTCGTCTAAAGAGCATCGAACTTGAAGGTTGCACCATGTATGCAACAACCGAGCCATGCCCGATGTGTTTTGCCGCATGCCACTGGGCAAAGATCTCCCGTGTTGTCTATGGGACATCTATTACAGATGTACAGGCCCTTGGGTTTTCAGAGATGACCATACCAAATACCATTCTGCAGGAAATTGGGGGCAGCACCATGGAGATCATCGGCGGTTTCCTCGTTGAAGAGAACCTCTCGCTTCTCCGGGACTGGGCAGCTATCCCTGACAGAAAGATCTATTGACGTGCTTTAAGCCTGCATTGGCATCGCCCGATGGTAAGGACAACGGTGACTGCGAAGACTGCAGGAACAATAAATGCCAGGAAGAAGGATGAGAATTCAGCGATAAAACCGGTTACAAATGGAAGCAGAAACAGCCCGCCATAGGTTGCAGTATTATAGAGCCCCATCATAGCCCCCTGCGGTGCGCCGGTCTCTGCAAGGAATGCCATCTGGGAGATAATAACAACCCCGGCAAATGCGCCGAGCAGTGGGAATCCGAATGGTGTCAGTAAACAGATGATGACAGATCCGGCGATACCAATGGCTGCGATTCTGATTGTTATAACCGGCTCAAGGCGTATATGTGAGACGACAAGAACCGAGATCATTGTTGCAAGATTCATACTGGCAATATAAATGCCGGTTAAAAGGGGATCATGTCCGCCAAATTCAGGATAGAGGGCGGTTGCTGCCCCGGTTGTACCCAGGACAACGATTGCTGAGTACCAAAGCCATTTGTACTGGCTCAGGTAACGGGGCAGCTCTGTTGGCAGAGAGATCCTTTTTTCTGCTGACTGTTTCATGAAAAGTGAGAGGAGAAATGCAACTCCTGAGATAATAGTGAAGAATAAAAGTCCTGATCGCGGATCGTTGATCTGTGACACAATCCAGCCGGTGCCGGCAAGCCCGGCAAGAAGCCCGGCATTTAATGCTCCCATAAAGAAACCCGAAAGACGGGTATGATCAGAATCAGCATTCAGAAGCGACATTGCCGATGCAATCAGGAGGCCCGCCCCCACTCCCTCAACAACCCGGGCAAGAATTAGTATGAGTGGAGAAATTGTTGTCAGGAGCACAATTCCGGAGATTACGGTTATAGCAAGCCCGGTTCTGATCAGGAGCACAGAGCCAATCCGATCGCTTGCAAGCCCTGCTGGAAAGACGGTGACAAGCGCGCCAAAAAAATAGGCTGAAAAGATGATCCCCTGGAGGGCTGCCCCCTCCCCAAAAGCTGGAAGTACTGGCACAATGGCATTTGAGAGTGCCATTACCGCAAATACTCCAAGAATTGGGGGGATGTGGTTTTTCATCTATACCATTCGATAGGTCTCAAGGTTCATAGGCGAATAGGTCTGGATATGGAACTTCTTGTAGATAGAACTTGCGAGATCGAGTGTTTTACTCTCCTCCCCATGGATACAGAATATCTTCTCTGGTTTTGGATGCATCTTGCCGACGAAGCTCATCAGCTGTCTCCGATCCGAGTGTCCTGAGAATCCTTCAACAGTGGTGACTTCGAGATTGATGGTTATTGATCCCTTCGTACCGATTGGTATCTCACGCCAGCCTTTCTGTATACGCCGCCCAAGTGTCCCATCTGCCTGGTATCCGACAAAGACAAGGGTGTTGCGTTCATCTGCAGCGAGGTTGTTGAGATATTCTATAACCGGGCCGCCATTCATCATTCCGGATGTCGTAATGATGACAGAAGGATCTCCATTGATCACTGTCTCACGCTTATCAGAAGAATCCACCTGTTCGAAACATTCAGAAAGGAACGGGTTCAATCCCTCGCGGAAGATCTGGTTCCTGAGATCCGAATTTAAGTATTCGGGATAGGTGGTGTGGATGGCTGTTGCCTCTTTGATCATACCATCAAGGAAGATCTTGATAGCCGGAAGTTCGCCTTTTCTGATTCCTTCCTCAAGCGCCAGCATCACTTCCTGTGAACGTCCAACCGCAAATGCAGGTATGATCACCTTTCCCCCACGTTCGATAGTCCTTTTGATCACATCGTACAGCTTCATCTCTGCATCCCTTCGTGCAGGAGTCATATCATGGGATGCACCATAGGTACTCTCCATGAAGATCGCCTCAAGGCGTGGGAAGCTGGCTGTTGCCGGGTTGAAGAGACGGCTTTTGCTGTAATTGAAATCGCCTGTAAAGGCAATATTGTAAAGCCCGTCGCCTACATGGAAATGTGCGATCGCCGATCCGAGAATATGTCCTGCGTTATGGAATGTGAGCTTGATATCCGGGGCAATATCGGTGACTGATCCATAGTTCAAGGTGATAGAATTCTTGACATACTGCTTCACTTCATTGGATGAATATGGAGCGGGACGATCTTCTTTTCTGATCACCTCAAGGTAGTCAAGCTGGAGCATTGAGGAGAGATCCCTTGTTGGCGGCGTCGAATAGACAGGACCAGAAAAGCCGTATCTGAAGAGGAACGGGATCAGTGCGCAATGGTCAAGATGTGCATGTGTGAGGACGACGGCATCAAGATTTGCCAGGGGTTGAATCTCAGGAACACCGAGGAACGGTGTAGCGCCATTTGTTGCACCGGGCTTCTCTCCGCAGTCGATGAGTATCCGGCTTTCAGGTGTTGATAGCAGAAATGCAGCCCGCCCGACTTCGCGGCAGCAACCAAGGGTGGTAACCCGGACCCATTGATCTTTGGCGATGATATCCCGGTGAATCCTCCTCCCACTCATGCGGAGGAACTCTTTCCTCTCATCACGATTTGCCCGGAGATACTGCCGAATTTGTTTTACCGTGGAACTCTCGATCGGGGGTGTCCTGACAACCTTTGGCGACCATCCGATACTCTTTGTAATATCCCGTAAGGTCGATCCATTCTTCCCGATGACAACACCGGGCTTTTCTGCCTCGATAAGCACCT
>NZ_JARVGN010000060.1 GCF_029762515.1 Methanocalculus sp.
AACCGGGTGAGGCACTGAAGAAGCATGCCACTCCGGTGGATGTCTTCTTCTATGTGCTTGAAGGAACCGGTGTTGTCGAGATCGGAGAGGAGAGGAAAGAGGTTCTGAAGGATATGCTGGTTGAAAGCCCGGCAATGATCCCACACCGATGGATGAATGAGAGCAGGGAGATCTTCAGGGTGCTTGTTGTGAAGATCCCACGCCCCACCACTGAAACAAAACTGCTCTGATCTTATTTATCCCCACTCTTACTTCTCTTTCAACCTAAAACTCCTTGAAAACCAGCAGTCTCCAATCGGTTCCATGGAGGGAGACGGTATCCCAGACGACATGTTTCTTCACTCCGGAGAGACCGATGATAGCTGCTCCTTTTGGTTCGGTCAGTATACGGGATCTGAAATGCCCCACATCCGGGAAGATTTCATATCCCGGATCCGGGAAGATCATCGCCCCAATCTCCTTTGGATCTTCTGCATAGAGGACTGTGCCATCCACCTGAATCGCCCGTGCCGAGTGTGGCGATCCGATTTCCGCCTTCTCTGCTGCCCCGCCGAGAAGAACTGACGGAAGAATGATCGCGGAGATACCACCTGCAATTCTGCCATCAGCAGTTACAACCGGATAGGCGATTGAGACTCCATCCTGCCCCTCAACGGTATGGAGCAGATGTGAGAGTACCGGCTTCTTCTCATCCAGTATAACACGGATATGTGGCTGGGCTGAGATATCCGCCCCGATAGCCGATGCATATGCTTCGGGATAGACATCAATGATCCGGCCTTCGGAATCTAACGAGACAACATCATAAACCGCTTCCGAGGTGCCGGCGACATACGCGAGCACCTCATGGGTGGAGGGGGCATCAAGCCCGACAGCGCTTGCATGGGCTCCTGCAAGCAGCACCTCGTTATCGAGGTAATTCAGCTTTGCTTCTGTCTCTTCATGATACCGGGAGAGGAGAGCCTGCATCACGATCTCATCTGAAAACGTCCCTTCACCCATATAGTAGATGCCAGCTCCAATCCAGTAGGTATCATCCACCATCCTGACATAGCTCACTTTTGGTTCAAGCTGCATCCCTCTCCCGGGGTTTGGATAATGGTAATAGATGAAACCGCCGCCAAGCCGGGAGAGGGCGATCTCGATACGCGTTACATTCAACCCATGGTGATCGGTGAGATCGAGCATGCTTGTCCCGAGAAGCTCGGGCTGGTAGGGGAGGGCAAGCGCAATTCCATCCACATCAAGGGCATAGATGTAGAGATCACCCCGGACATAGGGGCCTTTGAGATCATTGAAGGTGGCAAGCGCCTCCTCTTTCCCGACACGCTCTGCATAGAGTGCGGCATCGTCAACGAAATCGGCAAGGGACGCTGTCACTTCCGGATCCGGCATCATCGTATCATCTGCGGAATAGAGACCTGATCCAAGCACCCATCCATCACCGCCTTTCATCACATAGCTGATCTTGGGTTCCACGGCAAAGCCATGTGTTGGGTTTGCGTAGAGATAGCTGACAAAACCACCACCTGCAAGACCGGTTTCTATAATTTCCCTGATGAAATAGCGGCCCTCTGCATCCTGGAGATCAGAGCGGCTGGTTCCTATCTGGTCTGGTTCAAAGGGAAGGGCAAGTGTGGTGCCATCCTTTTCATAGGCAAAGATATAGAGATCTCCTTTCACAAATGGTCCACCCGGATCATTGAAGGCGAGGAGTGCAGCCTCTTTCCCATGCATGTCAGCATACTCAAATGCGGTCTGTACAAACGCCACCATCTCTTTTGGGGATGCATCAGACACCACTTCCGGTTCAGAATCAGAAAGGCAGCCCGTTACAGAGATCAGAAGAAGAAGACAAAGTCCAACAATATAAAAACCCTTTTGCATAACAGATGATAGTTCATCGGAGAAGGGAAAAAAGGTTTCTTTTCTGATGAATCACCGCATCTTTCCGGCAACCAGGATCTCCCGGCCACCTGCCCCGTACATCATCAGGATATCGCCATCAATCTGGTACGAGCGAACCTGTTCAAGCAGGAAGAGAAAACGACCCTCCTGTTCCATAACACCCTCATCAGGGCAGTACATCAGGGTAGAGACAGGCGATCTGAAGGCAATCTCTGTTTCACTGGCACGATACTCAGCAGAATAGCTGTTGCATCCGGCAGTTCCACTGGCTTTGCCATCTTCTGAGAAATGGAGGGTGGCATACGTATCTGCCCGCACCATCTCACCGTCATTGCCCTCATAGGCAACAAGTGTCCATGATGTCCCCGACAATCCGCCTGTCACCATGGAGCAGCCAGCGGTGACAAGAACGGCTGCGAGGAGAATGGCGACTATGAAGAAACCTGATCTCATGCAGGAGAGATTGGAGGGGGAGAATATAACCGTTCACATCTATGTAAAACAAAACCTGCCTGATAAGAGAAGAGGATTAAGAACCCTGCTCATCTGCAAGGAGCCGGTCAAGCACCGACTTGCATCGCCTGAGTTCCTCCTCACTCTCTACCTGGCGCGTGACATCAAGCCCGGTGCTGATGATATGGGTAACTGCTCCATCATCATCGCAGATAACCGAATTCGACCAGTCAATTATTATGGGAGTCTGATCCCTGCGTGTCAATTTGCCCCGTATACGTGAAACACGCCTTGTATCAACCAGTGTTTGGATATGGGCACGGACACCCTTGATCATATCCGGAGAGGTGAACATCTCCCAGATATACTTCCCGAGAACTTCCTCTTCACGGTACCCGATCAGCTCTTCCGATCTCCGGTTGAACCGGAGGATCCGGCCTTTTGGATCGAGAACAAATATGGCAGCATCCACGGTGGCAAGGATCGTATCAGAGAGATCCCTCTCTTTCAGAACCTTCAATCCCGCCTCCATCCATTCGATAGCAAACCCGATCTTTTCGGCGAACATGGAGAAGAGCTGCTCTTTGCCCTCATAATACCCGGGCTCCTCGTCCCTCCCGCCAAAACCAACCTCAAATGATCCGACCTCTTCTCCGTTTGCATGGATTGGCTTTGAGAAGACAAAGGGAAGTCCTTCTGGAATTCCGCTCTCATAGAGATCATCCCCGTGGGTAATCCGAACCCCGGTGGGACCCCGTTTCGACCAGCATTTCCCAACCACCCTGACAAGTTCATGGAGAAGTGCAGGGAGTGACATCTCGGAGTTGATTGTCCCTGAAAACCGCTGGATGCACTCGATCTCCTGGAAACTTCGTTCAAGCCGGTCCTTTTGCGAGAGGAGGGCAAGCTCCATCTCTTTTCGATCGGAGATGTCATTGCCGACCGACAGAACACCGATTACTTCACCCTCATCACTTCTGATCGCCCGGTTCGACCATCGAACCCAGACGAGGCGGCCATCTTTCGTGATATTGGCGTTTTCATTCCGCCTGTATGAATCGGTATCAGTGCAGACCTTACCGATCATCTCTTTCAGATCACGGCCGGAGAGCTCCTCGGGGGGAACGATCGTCCCGATCACATTTCTGCCAAGCACCTCTTCTTTCCGATATCCGAAGAATGTCTCGGCAAACTCATTAAAGAAGAGTATATTGCCATTTTTATCAAGTTTGAGGATGATTGCATCGGCCATCTCCACAAGCTCACGATATTGTTGTTCCCGCTCCCTGAGCTCATCGATCATACGGACTTCTTCTGTAATATCCACCATGACAATGACATACACCGCCTGATGCGCCTCATCAACCGATGGGATGATATGAATATGGAGATGAATAACCTCCCCTCCATCCAGATGAAGGGGATATTCAAGCACCTGCTCGGAATCGCCAATTTTCCCCTCAAGTACTGACAGAAGATCGAACACACCGGGATCGGCAACCTCCACATACCTGAGATCCTGGCCTACCAGATCGCCGCTTTGTTTCCCCATGAGTTCAAGGCAGGCATCGTTGATCACGAGAAGACGGAGATCAGAATCCAGAATCATGATCCGTTCATTCATTTTTGATATGAGTGATGCGAGAGGTACGCGATATGCTGGCGAATAGATCTTGGCTTTCCCAAACATCCTCATCTCGACAAGCCCTGCCGCATACATGCCATCGAGATACCGTCCGGTCGAGTGCTTATTTTTCCCAAGTGCCTGCGCTATCTCGGTAACGCTCATACCATTCGGATGTTTCCTGAGAAGTTCGCGGATTTCGATATATTCATCCCGGAGAGGTTCCATTGAGTATCTCTATTAGCACTTAATATTTAAATATATTTACAATAGGTATCACTTGAAAAGACAATAATGAAATAT
Organism: Methanocalculus sp.; assembly: GCF_029762515.1. Classification (GTDB taxonomy): domain Archaea; phylum Halobacteriota; class Methanomicrobia; order Methanomicrobiales; family Methanocorpusculaceae; genus Methanocalculus. Next base: position 4,289 of record NZ_JARVGN010000060.1, read on the forward strand.
TACCTCCACAATTGTGACATATGAAGAGAGTGTTTAAATACAATAAGACGCAACCAGTACTATTCAAAGATAATAGATATTGGTGCAATCAATGAACCAGAACCATCACATTCATAGAAACTGCCTCAGGGGGATTCTTATTCTCTCTCTGATACTGGCAGCCATCATCACACCGGCAATAGCCGGTGAGAAGTATCTCTACGGATCCCCCGATCTCAGGGTCGCAATCACCGGGACAAACGAATTTTATCCGGGCGAAGAGGCAACTGCCACCATCAGGGTTGAAAATACCGGACTGACCATCATCAAGATCGTACGGAGCGAGATCATCTCACGGGATGATCGCCCAGATACCGCAAAGATGGCAGTCGTAAGCCTTGCACCAGGAGATGCGCCACTCACCATTAAGACCGATCCACAGATGATCGGGGACATCACCGGAGGTGAAAGCACCACCGCATCCTTTACCATACAGTTTGATGAGGATGCCAGAGCCGGAACCTATACCATACCGGTCAGCATCGAATACACCTACCTCTCAAGTGCTGAACAGCATGGAGATGACTTCATCAGGTACTATTACAATAAAAAAGTGGTCCATGCAGAGCTCCAGGTTGTCGTAAAACCGGATGTCAGGATCCTCGTCACCGATATACAGACTGATTCAATTAATGTCGGCACTGAAGGGTATATCACGCTGACTGTCCGGAATACCGGGTCCGAAGATGCCCGATCCGCAACTCTCAAGATCGATCGGAGCGGAACAAGCCCGCTCATCCCGACTGATGGCAGTGCGTTTATCGGAGATTTCCCTGCAGGATCGACCGTTACCCGGACATTCAAGGTTGCCGTATCAACAAACGCCGAACCTCGCGACTATCCCCTCTCTGTCTATGCAGAATATAAGGACAGGAACGGCCAGATGCAAACATCAGAACCACGAACATTCGGAGTGAATACGGGGGGCAAGATCGAATTTACCGCCATCTCCCCCCCGGCTGTTGTCAGCCCCGGCCAGAAGACCGTCATCGATGTCGAATACAAAAATATCGGTGATGCACAGGTTTACCGGGCAACCGCACGGATATCGGCAGTCGATCCCTTCACTTCAAATGACGATACCGCATACCTCGGGGACCTTGCCCCCGGAGAGACGAAGATCGCACGATTCATCCTGAATGTCGACTCGGGTGCAACCGAGAAGATCTATGGTCTTGACTCAGAGATCAGGTACCGGGACGCACTTGACAATACCCAGATATCTAAGACAATGAAGGTTGAGGTGGAAGTTGTTCCGCGTGAGGGATCAATTCCACCAGTACTGATTGGAGCCATCCTGATTGTTGTGATCGGTGCAGGGTACTGGTACTACCGGAAACGGCAATAATCACCTTTTTTTAAGGAGACGACTGCCACCATGCAGATCTACGAAACTTTTTCAGATGCAGTAAACCGGCACCCTGGAAAGATAGCATTAGCAATAGTCCTGCTCCTGATCATCGGGCTCTATGGAATGACCATGACCCAGATGGAAACGGGTGCAGAGACCTATATCGATCCGGATACCCCCCGGTATATTCTACTCGATAAGTACCAGAGCACCTTCTCTTCAGACGCTATCATGATCCTCGTCGAGACCGAGGATGTGACAAATCCGATAATTCTCGATTATATGGCGGATCTCAAGAGAGATCTCGTGCGGGAGCGGCATGTAACCGGAGTTATCGGGATAACAGATTACCTCACAAATGCCAATGGCGGGGAGATACCCGCCTCGATCGCCGAGGTAGAGGCTGCACAGGAACAGATTGATCCTGCACTCTATGACCGGCTGGTTCCGGCAACCTCGATGACGATCATCCAGGTGATGCTTGACACCGGCCTCTCCGAGGATACCCAGTTTGAGATCGTCGACTCCCTCGACACCGTCATCCGGCTGTCTGAACCCCCACCGGGAACAGTTGTCTCGCTCACCGGAAATCCTGCCTTTTCCAAACAGATGATGGATGAGATGGGGACCTCGATGGGGAGCCTCATCGGTATTGCGATGCTCCTGATGGTACTCGCAGTCGGCCTCCTCTTTAGTGCCGTCCGGTACCGCCTCCTCTCTGTTGCAATCGTGGCAAGCGGCCTCATCTTCACCTTCGGGTTCATGGGGCTGACCGGCATCAAGATCAACATGGTGACGATCGCTGCATTCCCGGTCTTAATCGGGATCGGGATCGATTATGCAATCCAGTTCCATTCCAGGCTTGACGAAGAGGTCAGGAATTCATCGCTACCCGAGGCCATCAGGATAACCATGACGAAATCCGGACCCTCGATCCTCTACGCAATGCTCGCCACCTCAATGGGATTCATTGCGATGTGGACATCCCCGCTTCCGATGATCCGGAGTTTTGGAGAAGTCTGCGTGATCGGGGTTGTCTGCTGTTATCTCGCTGCACTCTTCATCGTCCCGATCTTTGCCACCCTGCTGAAGTACCAGCCAAAACCAGTCCCGGAAAAGAAAGGGCTGGCACTTGGAGACCGGTACAATCTTGGCATCGGAAAGATGGCTGGCGGCATATCCCGATTCCCGCTGATCATCCTTGGAATATGCGTACTCCTTGCTCTGGGAGGGTTCTCGGTGGACGACCAGATCATCGTCAATACCGATGAGAACACCTTTGTTCCCCCCGATATGCCCGCGAAGGTGCAGATTGATAAAGTAACCCGTGCAATGGGCCCATCTGAAACCACCCCCATCTTTGTCAGGGGAGACCGCGTCTCGGCACTTGACTGCATCACCTGGATGCATAGTTTCCAGCGGTATCAGGAAGAGAATAACGAGCTGATCACCGGTACAAGAAGCATAGCAGACCTGGTGATCCAGTACAATGGCGGCACATTACCCGAGACAGATGCAGAACTGGCGATGGTACTCGAGACAATACCGCCACAACTTCGTGACCACTACTTAAGCGGCCATTCGATGGCGCTCATTGAAATATCGACCCTCGATATGGATCCGACCATTGGAATGTCATTTGTCGAGCGGCTTCAGAAAGAACTCATCTGGCACCAGCCGCCGCCCGGGATCACCGCCTCGCTCACCGGGATGGGAGAGATGTTTACCGATCTGATCACCCAGATCCGGGAGACGAAGACCACGATGACCATCCTCGGATTTGTGATGATCTTTGCCTTCCTCTTCCTCGTCTACAGGAAGAGCCTGAAGGCGGCAACGCCCCTTGTCCCAATCATCCTGATCGTCGGGTGGAACAGCCTGATCATGTACGAGCTTGGGATCGACTATTCACCGATGACCGCAACACTCGGATCGATGACGATCGGTATTGCCTCGGAGTATACGATCCTGATCGCAGAGCGGTACTATGAGGAGCGGGAGAGGGGTTTACTGAAGATGGAGGCGATCCGCGAGAGTGTCCAGAAGATCGGAACCGCGATCACCATATCCGGCCTGACAACGGTCTTTGGCTTCTCTGCACTGATCACATCCAGCTTTGGGATCATCAGCAACTTTGGTAT
>NZ_JARVGN010000061.1 GCF_029762515.1 Methanocalculus sp.
GAACGGGCTCTCCCTCTCTTTCGTCAGGGCGGGGATAATGAGTCTCCTGATACCCTGCATCCCCAAACCGGAGCTGTCTGGAGAAGGCACGGGATATGCCTCTGGAATCTGGGCAGGTATGAGGAGGCTCTCCAGTCACTTGAAACCGCACTCAGGCAGAACCCACATGATACAGAATCCTGGTTTTCAAAGGCGACGCTTCTTCAGATTCAGGGACATAATGAAGACGCACTGGATGCCTATGCGAAGGTGCTCGAAGACCGGCCAGATTATTATGAAGCATGGCTGAACAGCGGCTCAGCTGCCCTTGCAATTGGCAGGGATCAGGATGCCCTTACCTTCCTGGATCATGCGATTGCCATTCGTGATGATGATCCTGACTCCTGGTCACTTCGTGCACTGGCACTTAATCATCTTGGCAGGACCGATGGATCGCTAGCATCTCTTGAGCAGACACTTTCACTCAATCCATCGGATCTGAAAGCGAATCTTGGAAAGGGAAAGCTTCTCATGGAATCTGAGCGATATGAAGAGGCCCTGGAGGCTTTTGAGAAGATACTGGATACACATCCTGAGAGTACTACTGTTCTGCTCTACCATGGATCCGCTCTTGAGGCACTTGGCCGCTACAGAGAGGCCGCCTCTTCATATGAACGGGTTCGTACTCTTCGTCCAAAGGATTCTATAGCGCGTCTGCGGCTTGCTCCCCTCCTCATCCGCCTCAAACGGTACCGGGAAGCCCTGGTCGAATACGATGGGATCATCGAATCAGGCAAAGCCGATCCTGGTGTCTGGCTGAACCGGTCATTTGCCCAGATGGCACTCCACCAGAATGAAGGTGCAGTTCAATCCCTTGATGAATTGCTGAAGATTGATCCCGATAATAATGAGGCACTTTTCAGGTACGGAGCGCTCCAACACCTGCTTTGCAGATTTGAAGAATCTCTTTCCGCACTTGACAGAATAGATGGAACCGAGCTGAATGATCCACGGTACTGGCAGATTCGTGGCTCTTCTCTCCTCTCGCTTGGCCGTCATGAAGAGGCTGTCTCCTCGTTCGATCGTGCTCTCTCTCTTGATGAGAGCGACTCATCTGTCTGGCGTGGTCGTGGTTCTGCGCTCCTCTCACTTGGGCGTTATGAGGACGCCGTCTCCTCGTTCGACCGTTTTCTCTCTCCTGATGATCCCGACTCCTCTGTCTGGCGTGATCATGGCCGTGCTCTCCTCTTGCTTGGGCGTTATGAGGATGCCGTCTCTTCGTTCGATCGTGCTCTCTCTCTGGATGAGAGTGACTCTTCTGTCTGGCGTGATCATGGCCGTGCTCTCCTCTCACTTGGCCGCCATGAGGACGCACTCACTTCCTTTGATCGTTCCCTCAATCTGAATCCGGATCAGGCAGCTGTCTGGTCCGATCATGCGTCAGTTCTTCTCTCACTGAACCGTGCTGAAGATGCAGTCGGTTCTTTTGAGCGTTCAATCAGCCTTGATCCTGAGAACGCCGGTTTACTCTTTGAGTATGGGATGCTCCTCTCCCGGCTGAAACGGCATGATGAGGCACTCAGTTATCTTGACCGTGCAATGGCCCTCAGTCCGGATGATTCTGATCTGATCGGCGAGCGTGCCCGTCTGCTCACTCTTCTTGAGCGATATGAGGAGGCGCTGGAAACTTTCGATCAGCTCGGCAATCTTTCACGAAATCAGCATCTGCTCCACGCTGATGCACTCTTCAGGACAGGCAGATTTGATAGTGCAGAAGAGGCATACCTTGCCTCTCTTGATGATACGGATGAAGATTCTGCTATCTGGAAAAAGATCGGCGACTGCCGGTTCTCAATGGGCAGGTATGAAGAGTCACTATCCGGGTATGAGAAGGCCATGCAGTCTTCACCTGATGATTCAGCCTTGCTTGAATCATACGGGGATGCACTCCTTGAGGTTTTGAGAAGAGAAGAGGCATATGCTGTATTTGAACGTGCTCTTCTGGTATCTCCTGATGATCCGGCTCTCCTCTCAAAGGCTGCTGATACTCTTGTCCTTCTGAACAGGGAGACAGAGGCCCTCGCTCTCTATGACCGGCTCACCGGGGGAGAAACTGCGGATGCAACACTCTGGACGAGACGGGGGGAACTTCTCGTAAAGCTTGAACGGTATGAGGAGGCCCTTAACTCCTTTGAAGGGGCGCTCCGTTCTGACCCCTCCGATAGTGCCTCCATGCTCGGGAGTGCCCGATGCCTGATCTCTCTCTCCCGTTTTGAAGAGGCTCAGGGGATACTCTCGAAACTGGTTTTTGAGAATCCAGCAGATCCACAAATCTGGCAGATGCTGGGCAACGTCCTTGAACTGCTTCATCGACCTGATGAGGCGCTTCTTGCCTATGAGCATATACCTGATGAGACCACTATAGAGCGGGGTGTCCTGCTCTTTGAAGCCGGCCATCATGATAAGGCATTCTCTCTCCTCTCCTCCACTCCTGAAAGGTTCTCTTCCCATCCTGCAGCACTCAAAGCCCTTTCCAGCTCCTCAATTGCAATTGGCATGGAGGAAGAGGCTCTTGCTATTTTCAGGCAGCAGGTCGATGAAATGCCAGATAATGCCGGGCGTCTTCTCCTCTATGCGGAACTCCTCGAATCCGCCGGCCACACTGAGGATTCTCTCGCTGCTTATCGTAGGGGGGTTTCACCTGATATGCCGGATGGATGGAGAGAGATGGGTGATCTCCTCTGTCAGCTTGAACGCTTCGATGAAGCAGAAGCCGCATATCAGCAGGCACTCCGTTTCACTCCTGATGATCCCCTTCTCCTCCACAGGTCTGGAATTGTACTCAATCATCTTGGTCGTCCTGATGAGGCGCTAGCTTCATTTGACAGGGGTCTTGGGATCATCCCCCATGATAGCAATCTGATCGGCGAGCGTGCCCGTCTGCTCACTCTTCTTGGCCGTCATGAGGATGCGGTATCTGCTTTTGATCAGCTCGATACTCTTACGCCAGAGCAGCGCCTGCTCCATGCAGATTCGCTCTTCCGGACAGGCAGATTTGATGAAGCAGAGGAGGAATACCTGGTTTTATCTTCGTATGTCCCGGATGGTGACCCGCTTATCTGGAAAAAGATTGGTGACTGCCGGTTCCGTTCCGGAAGGTATCAGGATGCAGTTGATGCATATGAACAGGCATTGCCGCTTGCCCTGGATGACACATCTCTTCTGGAGTTGTATGCTGATGCGCTCTTCGAAGTTGACAGGGCAGAGGAAGCCTATGCTCTATACCAGCGTGCCCTCCATGCCCTCCCTGACGATCCAATCCTGCTTGGAAAGGCTGCCGATACGCTTGTTCTCCTGAAAAGGAATAACGAGGCCCTTGCTCTCTATGAACAACTGGCCGGTGCTGGCGATCCTGCCCCCTCTATTCTTCGAAAGCGGGGTGTCGTTCTCCAATCGCTTGGGCGTCATGAAGAAGCGGTACTCTCCTTTGAAGAAACACTTCAGCAGGAGCCATCCGATACAGAATCCCTTCTTGGAATTGCCCGATCCCTCATCGCCCTCAATCGCTTTTCGGAGGCTCAGGGGATCATCTCAAGACTGGTCCTTGAGATTCCCGATGATCCGGATCTCTGGTCTCTGTATGGATTTGTTCTCGAGCAGCTTGATCGTCCTGATGAAGCGCTCCTCGCCTATGAGCACGCACCGGATGAGACTACGACAGAGCGGGGGCTTCTTCTCTCCCGCCTTGGCAGACATGATGATGCAATCCTCCTTCTCTCTCCTCCAACTGAAGATCCCTCATTCAGGACAGCTGTTCTCCAGGCTCTCTCCACCTCCCTGATTGCAGTTGGACGAAAAGAAGAGGCACTTGATCTGCTTCATCAGCTGATCGGAGAGGTACCTGATGATCCCGAAATTCGCTTCCTTTATGCAGATCTTCTGGCAGCAGCCGGTCGTCTTGAGGATGCGCTCTCTTCATATGATCGTGTAGTCTTAGCCGGGAAACCCGAAGGGTGGAGAGAAATGGGTGATCTCCTCTGCCGTCTGGGAAGATATGATGAAGCATTATCAGCATTCAGGCGGGCACTTCACTTCTCTCAGGACGATCCTGCGCTCATCAACAGGTGTGGCACCGCACTTTCACATCTTGGGAGATACAAAGAGGCGGTATCCTGTTATGAAAGGGCAATTCATCAAAATCCACCTGATCCTGAACTATTTCGCCGATATGCTTCAGCTCTCTACCATGTCGGCCGTTATGATGAGGCACTCCGTTACTGCACCTGCTGGCTTGAAGAGCATCCCGATGATCCTGAGGGCTGGTATGGGCATGCCAGGCTGCTTGTCAAGGCTGGAAAATATGATGACGCCTCTTTCTCTGTTGAACGGGCTCTCTCCGGTAGGCAGGACGATGCGAATGCCTGGTATCTCCGGGGCGTTATCCAGGGAAGGCTCGGCCGGTTCCAGCAGGCACTCTCCTCGGCCGATAAGGCGATCACTCTTGATGAAACCAATGCGGATGCCTGGGTTCTCAGGGGGACAGTACTCCACCGTCTTCTGAAATACCAGGAGGCCCTCCGTTCACTTGATCAGGCTCTATCACTCACCCCTGAGGATGGTGGCTCCTGGTACATCAGAGGCACTATTCTTGGGAGCCTGGGCAGGTTTGAGGATGCTATTCTCTCTTTTAATCGATCTCTGGATATTAATCCCGGGAATGCCCCTGTACTGCATGCACGTGCAGTACTGCTGCATCAGCTCGGCAGATTCGATAAGGCTGTGGAATCAAGTGAGGAGGCTCTGAGCATTGATCCCGGCTTGTATTCAGCATGGCAGGCTCATGCACATGCACTTCTCCGTTTGGGACGAAATGAGGAGGCACTCGTCTCGCTGGATCGTGCACTGGAGGGGGTGCCTGATCGCCACAGGCTCTGGTATGCGAAGGGGAAGGCTCTTGCTGCGCTTGATCGGTTTGAGGAGGCTCTCCGTTCATTTGAAAAAGCCTATGAACTACAGCCTGAACGAGCGTATATGGAAGAGATCCGGCGGTGCCGGCAGAAAGCCGCCTGAGTTCTCGTACTGATCTCTCCACATCTCCAAGAATCACTTCTTCCAGAGATCTCGGGCTTTTATCTCCTGCTTGCAATGGGGGCAGAGGTACTCTTCATCCTCGTTGATCTCTTTCTCAAGAGCTTTTGAAAAGCCTGAAGCAAGGATACCTGCCGGAAGTGCGAAGATGGCTATTCCGATGAGTGCAATCACGGTTCCAAGCATCTTTCCAAGTGGCGTGATCGGGACGATATCACCGTATCCTGTTGTAGTCAGGGTAATGACCCCCCACCACATCGCTGCCGGGATACTTGAGAACGCTTCAGGCTGTGCAGGGAATTCAACCTCATACATAAGAGTGGCAGCTGCGATCAGGACGATGAAGAGGACGAGGTACGTAGTGATGAGCGTATTCCTCTCCCCTTTGACCACCCTGATGATCAGGTTGATCGAGTCAGAATAGCGTATCAGCTTGAAGAGCCGAAATACCCTCAGGATCACAAGCCCGGTGAGATTGATGCCGGTGAATGGCAGGAGAATATATGGGAGTATTACCAGCAGATCGATGAGTGCGAAGGGTGTTTTTGCCCATTTGAGCCGTCCGATGATCGGTTTTGCATATTCAGGGTCTGCTGTACATGTCCAGAGCCTGATCAGATACTCGATTATGAAGATAATCAGGGTCGATGAAGAGATCAGGAGGAGGATGGTCCATATGATCGGGTATTCTGTTTGGATCTCCCATACACTCGAGAGGACCATCGCAGCGATATTCAAGAGAATGACGGCTGTAATGAAGATCCCAAAGATATAGCTCTTCCGGCTTTCCGTGTCTTGAGGCTCGATAATATCCCATATCTTCTTTTTTAATGCTCTATGACTCATCTCTCAGCATCCTCCCTTTACAGGCTCAGGCAATCCTCTGCTATCAATCTACTCACTCTCAAGATGAATTCGTGCTTTTTCAATTTCTTTCATCTGTTCTGCTGAGGTTTCAGGGTACCTGAGATCAAGCCGGCTGATTGCACGGACAATTATATCTGCAACCAGCGTCCTGGCAACCCATTTGTAATCTGCCGGGATCACGTACCACGGTGCCTCATCAGTACTTGTCTGGAACATCGCCTCTTCATATGCTGCCTGATAATGGCTCCAGTACTGCCGCTCTGTCAGATCAGAGAGGGAGAATTTCCACTGCTTCTTCTCTGTCTTCAGCCGGGATAGCAGCCGTTCTTTCTGTTCTTCCTTTGAGATGTTGAGGAAGAATTTCAGTATGATCGTGCCGTTTGCACGATGGTGCCGTTCAAATGCCCTGATGTCTTCATATCGCGCTTCCCAGAATGCATCAGATCCATATCCCGGTGGGAGCTGTTGTCCTTCCAGGATCACCGGATGGACTTTTGGGACAAGCACATCCTCATAGTAGGAACGGTTAAAAATTCCGATCTCTCCCCGACGGGGCATGGCTTTCCAGAAACGCCAGAGAAAGGTGTGGTCGAGCTCATATTTCATCGGCACGCCAAAACTCATCACCTGGCAGCCCTGTGGGTTCACACCTGACATCACATGCTTTATTGTGCCGTCTTTTCCTGCTGTATCCATCCCCTGGAGAATCACAAGGATTGAGTACCGCTTATCTGCCCAGAGCAGCTCCTGCGCTTCATTAAGAGCTACCCTGTTCTCTTCAAGTATCTCGGCGGCACGCTGTTTCACCGCATTTTTGCCAGCTTCTTTGAGTGCATCGCTCTGTGCCCATCCGGTATAGAAATCGGTAAGGCTGAGCTTTTTTCCAGGCTTGACGAGCAGCCTCTCCATATACTTCTCTTTAATCATCGTTCATCACGATTCAGATTCATTTACTGGAAGATAAATACGTCTCTCCTTATTATCTGATAGGTGCCGATCAATGTTTTTCCTGTATCTGAAGGTAAGAGTCATTTATTCGCAGGGTTTTTCTCTGTATTCTGAAGCTTTTCAAGTGCGGCTTCTATCTCCACTTTTTGTATTTCGGTTATCTCAGGGTATCTGAGATCCAACTGCCTGATGCTCAACACAATAAGATCTGCTATCATCGTCCTGGCAACCCATTTGTAGTCTGCGGGAATGATATACCATGGAGCATAGTCAGTGCTGGTTCTTGAGAAGATCTCTTCGTATACTTCCTGGTATTGTTTCCAGTGGTCACGCTCTGAGAGGTCTGATGAAGAGAATTTCCATTGTTTACTCTCGGTTTTAAGGCGTGATATAAGCCGGTTTCTTTGTTCTTCAAATGAGATGTGAAGGAAAAATTTTAAAATAATAACTCCATTATTGACAAGTTGCTTCTCAAATGAAATAATATCCTCAAACCTTGCATCCCAGAAGGACTTACTACCATATCCGGGAGGAAGCCGTTGCGTGTCGAGTATTTCCGGGTGTATTTTGGGTACAAGCACATCTTCATAATATGAGCGGTTAAAGATGCCTATCTCCCCTTTTCGGGGCAGGGATCTCCAGAATCTCCAGAGGAATGGATAATTAAGCTCATTTCTTGTCGGGACGCCAAAACTCTCAACCCGGCAGCCCTGTGGGTTTAAGCCCGACATTACATGTTTTATCGCCCCGTCTTTACCCGCTGTGTCCATTCCCTGTAAAATGATCAGAAGAGAATAGCGCTTGTCTGTCCAGAAGAGATCGTGAGCTGTCGAGAGAGCTTCCCTGTTCTCATTCAGTGACTCCATTGCCCACTGTTTTATTGCCTTCT
>NZ_JARVGN010000062.1 GCF_029762515.1 Methanocalculus sp.
ATGCGGCCATTGTACTGATGGAGTCCGGTTCATCGGGGTGGGGCTTGTTGATGTTGCAGGCCTTGTCCCGGATGCACATCTTGGAAAAGGGCTTGGAAACCAGTTCCTTGATCACCTCCGATCTGCCGATGCAATCATCCAGGTGGTTGATGCCAGCGGAAGTACCGATGCTGAAGGAAATCCGGTCGACCCCGGATCACATGATCCGATGGAGGATGTCCGGTTCCTGCGGTATGAGATGGCGATGTGGGTCTCCGGGATCATTGAGAAGCATCTTCCGCGCCTCGCCCGGGCCTCGCAGGGGAAGGAGCCGGCACTGGTCGAGCTTCTTGCCGAGGCACTTGCCGGCCTTTCGATATCGGCAGAGGATATCAGGACCGCAATTGACGCAACCGATGTGGATCTCTTCAAGGCAGATGCGGATGCCCTCTGCCGGTTCTCTGATGCACTCGTTTCGATCAACAAGCCGATGGTGGTGCTCCTGAACAAAGCCGATATGGCAACTGACGAGATGCTGAAACCGTTACCTGCTGAGATGATCCGGGCGACTGCGGCAGGTGAGCTTGCGCTGAGAAATGCCGCCACAGCAGGCTTGATCCGGTATCTTCCGGGAGATTCCGATTTTACTGAGAGTGAGTCTGCCGGGATGACGCCACAGCAGAAGAAGGGGCTTTCGATGCTCCGGGATCAGATGAGGCGGTTGAATGGAACCGGTGTTCAGCAGGCAGTCAACCATGCCGTCTTCTCGATACTGGAGATGATCGTCGTCTATCCGGTTGAGGACGAGACCCATTTCACCGATGCAAAGGGGCGGGTGCTTCCAGATGCCTTCCTGATGAAGAAGGGATCAAATCCCCGTGATCTCGCATTCCGTGTGCATACCGATATCGGGAAGGGGTTCCTGCATGCGATTGATGCACGGACAAAGATGCGGATCAAGGATACCACCGAACTGAAAAGCGGGGACATTATCCGGATAGTCAGTACGGCAAAGTGAGGTAAGTGGAGGGTTTTTCTGCAGGTGAAGCGTCAAAATAAAGCGAGGGGGGGCGCAATCCTGCGAAAGCCTTATATTAGCTGGATGAGAAGGAGTTATTACGTATGGCTGGCGAGGTGTATCAGGCACAGGTGCTGAAGAATTTCTTCGATACGATCACCGGTACTGACAGGAACCTCACCAGGATCTCCATGTGCGTGGTGACACTTGCGAAGCTGAAAAGTGAAGATCCCGCCAAAGTCACATTTCTTTTAGACCAGATGAGAAAGTCACGGGAGAAGAAGGAACTCTCGATCGATATTCTGGATTACATGGTGGATGCCGCCGTAACCCTCGAACTCGAAGTTGTCCAGACGGCATTTGGCGTTACCAATGTCAGGCAGCTTGCAGAAGAGTTCGGCTCAGTCTCGCTTGACTCGTTTTAGAGAAAGGGCATTATACAGTCTTTTTTTCAATGAGAGAGCCTGCTCTTTATCCTGATGATTAGAGGTTGGGGGATTGTCCAGTTCAAATGATCAATTCTTTCCATTTGGATTGAACAATAGTGTCCATTTGAAATGGATAGATTTATCATTTTACATGAGTAGTATCGTATATCATGATCCTGAAGAGCGAGCTCAGAAAGATCTTACGATCCCAGAGAGAGGCAATGGGGAGGCGCAAGTCCGGCGTTATCCGGCAGGATCTTGTACGAGTGAAGCCCCTTCAGAATTTTGCCATTATTATCTCCGGAATCAGGCGGTGCGGAAAAAGCACGCTTCTTGTCCAGTCGATGAAGAGGGAGGAGGAGTTTTACTACCTGAATTTTGAGGATCCCAGGCTTGCTGAGTTTGAACTCAAAGATATTGAGATGCTGGAGGAAGCCTTTTCCGAGGAGTTTCATGAGGCTGATCTCTATTATTTTGACGAGATTCAGAACATCACAGGCTGGGAATCATATGTCAGATATCTTCTGGAGAATGAGAAAAGGGTGGTGATCACCGGATCGAATGCATCGCTCCTGAGCCGGGAGCTCGGGACAAAGCTGACAGGAAGAAATCTCCGGATCGAGCTCTTTCCATTCTCCTATCATGAATACCTGGATTACATGGAACGTGATGACTCGAAAGTATCGTTTCAGGATTATCTTGCTTCCGGCGGTTTTCCGGAGTTCCTGAGAACAGGAATGGATGAAGTCCTCCAGAATCTTCTGCTGGATATCATTGCGCGGGATATCATCTTCAGGAACCCCGTAAAAAACCCAGGAATAGTAACAGAAATTGCAGTCTATCTTTTGGGAAATAGTGCCAGGGAGTTCACGCTCTCAAAATTACAGAAGATTTTTTCTGCAATTGGATCGGTTACCACCATCGCATCATATGTGGAGCTGCTTGAAGATGCATACATCATCTTCACCCTGCCACGGTTTTCTTATTCCCAGAAAAGCAGGCAGATCAACCCAAAGAAGGTATATGCCATAGATAACGGGCTTATTCGTGCAAATTCAATACAGTTCTCAGACGATTCGGGCAGGTTCCTCGAGAACCATGTCTTCCTTGAGCTCAGGAAGCGGTATCGGGAACTCTTCTATTTCCGTGAAAAGGGTGAATGCGATTTTCTCGTTAAAGAGAAGACAAAGATCACAAAGGCAATGCAGGTCTGCTATTGCCTGACCACCCAGAATAAAAGGCGGGAGATCGAAGGACTGGTAGAAGCGATGGAGTTTTTTGAGCTTGATTGCGGATATATTCTGACGCTGGACCAGGAAGAGGATATTCACGTAGCCGGAAAAAGGATCTCAGTTCTTCCGGCTAGGAAATTCTCATATTGAGAGATAAGAAGCCTGCTCGCTATTTCATGTGGGTGATTTGAAGCAGGTGCGGCGCGGGTATCGGGAGGTGGGTCAGCGAGGGGGAAGGATGACAGGGGTGATAAAACCTTGCTCATCAGAGCAACCTGAAAGGCGATTCGTCGAATCGGGGTTTATTTGCTCTGGCAAACTAAAGGAGCATTCCCGCCCCTCCCACGTTGCATCTGCGGTCACCCAGTACAACCTCCCTGCGAAGCACCTGCGGACGGGACGGGGCGGTGGGAATCGCTGTGGTTCCTTCTCCCGGCGTACAATTCCTCGTGTATGATTCAAGCCTCTTCATAAAATGTTGCATCGAACCCTGTTTAAAACGCACATGGATGAGATAAGAGCCTTTTTTCTGTCTATCCCTTCCTTATCCGCCACTGGAGCCTCGCCGTCAGGATGATGATCGTCACGGTAAAGAGCACCATCAGCGGGAGTTCCTGTGGGATGTCGCTTGGCAGGATGAAGAAGATGACTGCATACAACGGAGTGAACATCGAGACGAGATCGCGCCTCGGATCGGCAAATGCCATCCCAAGCAGGAGGAAGGATGCGATGATACATCCCCAGATACCCGGTGCTGCAAGGAAGGGAAGGGGCAGAGTGATGCCAAGTGCGGAGAGAAGAACTCCAAAGATCGCAATACCGGGGGTAAGGTACCAGTACTGGTTGATCATCTCAGCGAATGGAGGTGTCGGTTTTTTCTGTGCCATTGATACCATTGTTTGTGCTTCGTATTGATATTCAATCGGTTTCTGAGATCGTCCTGAGACGGGAGACGCCATCGATCTCCCGGATCACTCCTACAACCGCTCGCGGCACATACTCTTCCCAGTCTTCTCCATTGAGCATCTTCTGCCGGATCGCCGTTCCGGAGAGGGTCTCCCTGAGGTACATCGGAGGGGATTTGATCGTGATTGATGCTTCTTTAAAGAGCTGGATCACAAGCGGGTTCGAGGTATAGCAGATATCAAACGGGGGAGTCATCGAGGTGACATGAGCCACCCAGAGGGCGTTTCTCCGGAGATCCTCGATAGGTATTACATAGAACGGACATCCGATTCCCTCGAGCGCGCGGGTGATCATCAGTACCCGCTCTCCGGCGGTGAAGGGGTTCTGTACATCATGGGAAAGCTGGGCGCTCCCCACACCGATGATGATCTCGTCAACCTCCTCTGCGATCCCTTCCAGCACCGCCTGGTGGCCGTTATGGTATGGCTGGAAGCGCCCGATATAAAAACCTCGTTTCATTCTCTCTGCACCCCTGAGGCGATCTGTGCGGCAAATGCACCTGCGGTGAAGCCTGCATCGATGTTCACAACAGTAAGCACAGCACAGGACTGGAGCATGCTGGCTAGTGCCGCCTCGCCTTTGCCCATGTACCCGTACCCGACCGATACCGGCACCCCGATCACCGGCCTGCCAACAAGCCCTGCGACAACTGCGGGGAGTGTGCCTTCCCTGCCTGCACAGACGACATATGCGTCTGCGTCAAGGAGGGTTTGGAGTGCCGGGAAGAGGCGGTGAATCCCGGCAGCACCGACATCATATGCCGTGAGGGTTCTGCAACCCATCTCTTCTGCGATAATCCGCGCCTCTTCCGCCACCCTGATGTCCGAAGTCCCTGCGGTGATGATCCCGACTGTGCCGCTGTTGACTGGTTTTTCTGTTCCGTTCGAGAGGATGACGATCCGTGCATCACGATAGTACTCACAGATGAGATCGGGTGCGGCTTTTTTGATAGCGTCAGCCTGATCGGGTGTAGCCCTGCTCGCAACACACCGGCCGGATGCCTCCACGTACCGTCTCATGATCTCGACCAGGTGAGAAGTATCCTTCCCCTCAGCCAGCACCACCTCCGGGATCCCGCAACGGATCGAACGTCCGAGATCGATCCTGGCGACACCTGCAATCTCCTCCAGGCGGAGCCCGCTGATCTGATCGGCGGCTTCTTCTGGGGAGCATCTGCCGGATCTCACCTCTTCCATGAGATTCAGGATACGTGCATTCAATGGCATGGTCACTATTATCAAGGGACGAGGCGCATAATAAGTTCATTGTATGGATATCCTCTTTCTTGTCACCTGTTTTGGAGCCGCAGTTGTGATATTTCTCTGGATGCGTGATCTCCGGATCTATGGGAGAACCGGACAGCCACTCTATCGGAGGGCAGCACTGCGGGGCGTGATCTGGATGGCTCTTGCCTCTGTTGGGATTGCGTTTGCCTTCTTCGGCCAGTCGTTTCTTGGTATCGGTCTTATGCTCGCTGCACTCTATCTCCAGGGAAGAGATGAACGGGAGAAGGTATGGACCAGCGAAGGGAACCTGGAGCGGTTCTTCGGCGCAGTGAAGACAAAGAAGAGACAATAAGTAGGTGTTATATCATGATCCAGAAACCACGAGGGACACGGGATTTCTTCCCTGATGAGCTGGAAGCACGAAGGAGAGTCGAAGAGACAATGCGGGAAGCCGTCTCCCGCTGGGGGTATCGTGAGGTTTCCACTCCAGAGTTTGAGAATCTCGAACTTTTCACCCTCCGTTCCGGTGAAGGTATCATCGAAGAGATGTATGCATTCCAGGATAAAGGCGGCCGCGACATTGCACTTCGTCCAGAACTGACAGCTCCGGTCCTCAGGATGTATGTGAATGAGGCTAAGGTGCTGAACAAGCCGGTCCGCTGGTACTATTTTGGAGACTGTTTCCGGTATGAACGGCCGCAGAAAGGGCGTTATAGGCAGTTCTGGCAGTTTGGCATAGAGCTTGTCGGCGCAGATTCTGCGATGGCCGATGCCGAAGTAATGGCAGTCGGCTATAACCTATTGAAAGCCACCGGAGTCTCGTTTGAGCTGCGGATCGGCGACCTTGCGATGATGCGGAGCCTGCTTGCCGATCTTGAGCCGGATCTACAGAAGAAGGTCCGTGCCTGCCTTGACAAGCGGGATTACGGGGCACTTGAAGAACTGGGGCTGGGAGGAGATCTGGCTGGATCCTTAACAGCGCTCATCGAGTCGAAGACACTGGATGATGCATTTGCGATCACAGGCAGCATCCCTGAAGAGACACGGATTCGCGAAACCTTCGCTATACTGGATGCACATGAGGTGCAGTATGTTCAGAACTTCGGGATCGCCCGCGGCCTCGACTACTATACGGGTTGTGTCTTCGAGGCATTTGCAGAGAATCTCGGTGCAGAGAACCAGATCATGGGCGGGGGAGCATACCGCCTTGCCCACCTCTTCGGAGGCGAGGAGACACCCTCTGTTGGGTTTGCGATCGGGTTTGACCGCGTTATGGTCTCTCTTGGGGAGCAGGAGGTGAAGAGGCCGACAACGGTTGCAGTTGCTACAACCCCCGAGGGGCGGATCTTCGGGATCACGGTGGCTGCTGCCTTCCGGCAGGCCGGCATCCGGACGATTGCTGATCTCATGGGAAAGAGCCTCTCTGCACAGCTCTCACAGGCGGCAAAACATGCTGATTACGTGGTTGTGATCGGCGGCCGCGAGGCTGAGGCAGGTATGGTGACACTGCGGGATCTCGCAACCGGCAGCCAGCAGACCATATCTCTTGAGGAGGCTGTTGCCGGGGTGGTTGGCAGTGGTACTCGCTGAGGAGCTCGCCAAGCAACAGAAGAGCATCAGCGTTGCGGAGTTCTTTGAGAAGAACAAGCATCTCCTCGGGTTCGACTCCCCTATCAGGGGAATTATTACCACGCTGAAGGAAGCAATCGACAACGCACTCGACGCCTGCGAGGAGGCAGCAGTCCTCCCCGATATCCTTGTAATCATTAAGAAGACACCTTCAGGAACGTTTACTATTGCTGTTGAGGATAACGGCCCCGGCATTATGCCCGAGCAGGTGCCGTTTGTCTTTGGGAAGTTATTGTATGGATCACGGTTTCACCAGGTAAGGCAGAGCCGGGGGCAGCAGGGGATCGGGATCTCGGCTGCGGTTCTGTATGCGCAGCTGACAAGCGGCATCCCCGCAACGGTGATATCACGCACCAGTGCGAAGACAAAAGCTCATCGGTTCACCCTGATGATTAAAACCCAGACAAATGAGCCGGATGTGCTCTCCCACGAGGAGATCGACTGGTCACTTCCGCATGGCACCAGGATTGAGCTTGAGTTTGAAAGTTCGATCTCGGCAAAGAAGCGGCTGCTTGAGTACCTGAAGTATACCTCGATCGTCAATCCCCATGCCCGATTCCGGGTCGAGATCGATGGGGAGAGTTCCACCTTTGAACGGGTCTCCGGGGAGGCGCCCCCCTGCCCGCAGTCGATCAAGCCACACCCCTATGGGATCGAGTTTGGAATCCTGAAGCGGATGGCTGCTGCCAGTGAGATGACGGTGGATCTCTTTCTTCAGGAGGAGTTCTCCCGTGTCGGAAAGAAGACGGCAACAGAGATTTTGTCTCATGCCGGATTGAACGGATCTGCGGCTGTCTCGAAGCTGGAGCCGGGGAATCTGAAGAAACTCCTCACAGCAATGCAGGAGGTCAAGATCCCGGCGCCCCCGGCATCCACCTGCCTCTCCCCGATCGGGGAGGATCTGATTCTTTCAGGGCTTGAGAAGGAGTTTTCACTCGATTTTGTGAAGTCACGGAGCCGGGCGCCGGGTGTCTTCTCGGGCCACTCGTTTGTGGTTGAGGCAGCAATCGGGTATGGCGGCCGTCTTGAGGCTGAAGGCTCAGCCCGGATACTGCGGTTTGCCAACCGGGTGCCGCTCCTCTACCAGCAGGGAGCCTGTGCGATCACCCAGTCGGTTGCAGCAGTGAACTGGAAAAGTTATGGGATCGCACAGTCCGGACTTCCGATCGGGCCGATCCTGATCCTCGTGCATATAGCCTCAACGAATGTCCCGTTTACGAGTGAGAGCAAGGATGCTGTTGCATCC
>NZ_JARVGN010000063.1 GCF_029762515.1 Methanocalculus sp.
ATATGTACCAGATGTACGCCTACATCACGAAAACCGGGGCCGAAAGCGGTATGCTGCTCTATCCAGATACGATCCAGGGAATCCGGGGGACTTTTTTCTTCGACATCACGAGGGAAGGACACCCGGGCCCGGAGGGAATTCCCCTCCATATCGAATCGATCAGTCTGGCCCACGATCTGACGTCGAAGGAAGGGTGGAATAGGTTTCGAGAAGAACTGGCCCAAAAAACCAGAATTCTCATTGCAAACAATGAATTTTCCGAATCCTCTTCGATTCATCAAAAATTCAACATAGAATTGGTCGATGCTTTATGAAAGCAATCGATAATGTTTTTCGATAATTTCCTCGATAACTATTATGATTCATTCCCTCATGGAAGAAACCAGATACCGAATAAAAGGAGAGAGCGAGAGCGGATAAAAAATGAATCAGATTATTTCGTAAATACTGGTCGGGAAAAAAGAGTTATTCTTCCTCGTCGTCTCCCTGATATCGCTCATTATTCGGGTTCAACTGGTTTGCATGGTTATCCATCGCTGCCTGATATGCGGCATTGTTTGGATTCATCGAGTTGGATCGATCATCGTTCGGGCTGTGCCCACGGCCTCCGCCTTTTCCCATCTCTAATCACCTCCTGTTTTTTCGATGAGAGGTATTAAAAGATGATATATATAAATATTGAATTTACCCGGATTCTTGGAAAATATTTGAATTATAACTTAAAAGCAGTTTTTCTATAGGCGGTCCAAACAAAGATTTTGCCAACATCGAGCATACGCAATCAACACTCTCTTGAATGCATTTCTTCTCTAAGAATGTAAACAAAACCAAATTTCCGAGAAATTGGTAATGAGGCTTTAATTTTTCAGCCTTTTATCCCGGACATACACTACTTTCACGTGGGATGCCGCATTTCCCCTTTCTTCTATTTCAAAGAGCCCGATTGCACGGAACAGTTCACTGAGTTTCTTGAATCCATAATTTCTCGAATCAAAATCGGGAGCTTTATTCTGAATGATCTGGCCCACCGCCGCGAGATTGGCCCACCCATCTTCACCGGAGGCATCTTCAGCCCCGTTGCGCAGGAGATTGACGAGTTTTGTATTCCCTTTGAGTTCTTGAGTGGATACCTGGCGAACAGGTTCCTCCGCGGGCTCATTCTCTGCGTCCTGTGCACCGGCCCGTAAAATTTCTGTATAAATAAATTTGTCGCATGCTTCGACAAACGCCTCCGGCGTCTTTTGCTCCCCGAACCCGTACACGATCATCCCGGATTCCCGGAGCCGGGACGCAAGCCTGGTGAAATCGCTGTCGCTGGATACGATACAAAATCCATCCAGGTTCCCGGCATACAGGAGATCCATCGCATCGATGATCAGGGCACTGTCCGTTGAGTTTTTGTGGTCGGTATAGTTGAATTGCTGAATCGGTTGAATTGAATATTTCAATAAAGAGTCTTTCCATCCGGCGAGCTGGGGTGCGGTCCAGTTTCCATATGCCCGTTTCACCGTGGCGGAGCCGTACTTGGCAACCTCTTCCAGGAGGTTTCCAATAATGGCGAGTTGGGCGTTATCGGCGTCTATCAGGACGGCCAGACGCTTTTGATGGACAACAGGGCTGGTGGTGAATTCCATAGTCGGTAATTGCACGTGCCGACGATATTGTTGCCGATTCGCATTGCCTTGAGCGTGTACCTGTGAGATGTTGTGCGGGAGGAAAAATCTTAAAATTCATTCCAAAAAGCCCATGCTCCTCCCCGTGAACCACTACCCGGATTCCTTGAGTGTCGGCTTCTCCATATCTGCATGGAAGGAATGGTGCAACAAGCTTGACATGCGTGATAACGATCCACCTTACCGTGATGAGCGGCGTGCATGGTATGATACGCTCCGTGACTTTCTCCCAGAAATCAAGGGCACACTACCAACGGTCAGGCTCTACTCACGCGAGATGGTATGGTGCAGCCTCGATCCCGAAAATCCCACCGATGTGGAGAAATTCAAATCATATCGCCTATAGAGACCCAGTCAAATTACCCTTCATGCAGGGCGAAATATTCCTCCTGCAGGGCGATGAGGAACTCGTGGAGATGAAGGAGAAGGCATACGATTCGGAAGACCTCCTCCAAAAATTGCTCGCTGATTATCCTAAATTGCTCGCAGGAAACCAGATCGATCCCGTGAATCCCCGGCGATGGCGGTGGTGGGGTTCAGGAACAGCTGGGGCTGATCACCCGAAAAATTGAAACTAATTTTTCATCAAATATTCACGATATGGTTCATACCAGCCAGATACAACGTATTTCGTGACATCATAGCCGCGGTCGAGGTATATGGCAGCGATGATCGCCTCGAGCGTTTCGGCGATCACATTCGGCTGCTCGTGCTGTTTCTGGTGTTCTGCGCCCTTCCCGGGCAGAATGGCAACGGAAAGATCCAATTGTTTCCCCAATTCAGCGAGGAAATTACGTTTCTCAGCCTCGCTTTTGATGATTGTGATCTCTCCTTTCGTAGTGAGTTCCTGGTGGAAGAGCCAGTCGCAGAGGATAGCCTTCAGCACCGCATCGCCGAGCGTGCGGAGGGGATCCTGGTCTTCGCAATCATGCCCCTCTTCATTCGAGCGTGATTTGTGAGTCACAGCTCGTTTCAGCTGGTTTTTATCGTGAAAGACAGATCCAATCCGTTTCTCCAGATCTTCTCGTTTCAGCTCGAACTCTCGATCGAGTGAATTGTCAATTTGGTCGATATTTCCCGTGGTATCTATTATCTGAGAACTTAGATGAGGCAGCAATAAAGATGTGCATTTCGATGGAGCAGTTGCGACTGCAGAAGTGACGAGTTTGAGTCTTTGTCGTATCAGCAATCTTGCTACGAGTTCGTGACAATATCGAAATTATCCAAAATCGGGCGATAGTGCGAGAAATGTACCCAAAACGGTTCAATACCCGAACCGACGATCATATTCGGTGTGGTCCATCCACTCGATGATCACCGCGATGGTGTCACCGTCACTGGCAACCGTATACAGCAGCCGCCAATTCCGGGAGAGGTTATACTTCCAGAGATTGTTGAGCGGCCCGTAGTTTCGATGGTATTCCTTCGGGATCAGGTATTTCGGTACCTGAACCCCACAAAAGGCATTCTCCGCAATCCGGTCAATTGCCCGATCCAGCAAGGCCGCAAGCTGGCGGTCTTCAGCCTTCCGGGAATCCCCGAGCGCCTCAAAGGCCTCCCGGACTTTCTCATCGACAAAATAGATGCTGCATTTCATCGGACCCGGAGATCTTCACGCAATGCGTATTTTCTTACGAGATCGGGGTTGTGAATCCAGCAGATCTTTCCCTCTCTATCTGCGGCAATTTTCCCGGACTCCTCCAGGTAATCGATGATGGTTTTGAACGTCTGGTACATCATCTTCTTCGGCAAATTCTCCCAGAGGGCCCGGCGCTTGTATTCCCCGCTGTGTGCCTGGACAAAGTGCTCGACCATACGGATAGTGTCCAGCTGCGGTGAGTGGGAAGACTTGCCGGGGCGGGGCATGAGATGCAGGTTTGCTGTATACATGTATATAACAAATGATCTGGATTGTCGAGGTGTATCATTCACCCGAATGTTCACAGATCGCGAACAAAATGTTTTTAGTTCGCGAACAAAATGATCATATCGTGCTTTCCGGTTTGTTCAAATCAGAAGAGCGGATCCTCGTTCTCCGCTACGTCGGCCTCCGTGCTTCGGTCACCGTTCAGGCCGTTGCCGATGCCACCGGGAGATCGAAGGGTTTCGTCTCCCAGTACCTCAACATGCTCGTGGACGAGGAGCTGTTGACCCGCGACCACCGGGCCTTCATTCGGGAGGACAGTGTGTACTGGCGGTCGATCAAGCGTCTCCTGAACCTCGACCTGCTGCGGCCCCACGTCACGCTGCCTGCGTGGGCGGAAGGGATCGGGATCTACGGGTCGTGGGCGGAGGGGACCAATACCACCGAAAGCGACCTCGATGTCTGGATCCTCGTCTCCCGCTACGATCCTGATCTCGAGATCCGCGCCGCAGAACTGGACCAGGAGATTGCACAGTACGCCGGCTGCGAGGTCAACTCGCTCCTCCTCACGCCCGATAAACTGTGCCACCTCAAGGAGCATGACCAGCCCTTTTATACCAGCCTGAAGCGAGGTTTTCTGACATTGCACGGTGAGGACCTTGAATTTGCTTGAGAAGTGCTTCGCGGACGGGAAGCTGCAGACCGTTGAGCCCTCCCGGCAGAAAGCGGGGGAGTCGATCGACCTGGCGCGTGCGTATCTGGACGAGGCCCGGCAGAGCGTCGGCATCGGCAACAATCGCCTGGCGATGAACGGCGTCTAGTTCGCGCAGGTTCCATGCGGCCCGGGCCATCCTCTTCCGGGACGGCATCCGGGAGAAGAGCCACTTCTGCCTCGAGCAGTATCTCGGAACCTATGCCGCGGACGGATCGCTTGAGAAGAAATGGGTGCTCCTCTTCGGGAAGATGCGCAGGAAGCGGGAGGAAAGCCAGTATACCCTCGGCCCTCCGCCCATCAAGGAGGAGATCGAAGGGGCGCTGGACCAGACGGACCATTTTATCGAGGAGATCAGAAGGATTCTGGACTAGGGGACACGGGGGGCGCAGCACCTTTGAACGCCTCTACCATCCCCGGTTCAAGAAGAATTTTAATACCAGCGTGGTCAGCCCGCCGGCCCCGGCCCCGATGGCGGCGCTGATGCCCTTCACCTTCAGTTCTTCGCCGATCTTCTGGCTCTGCCACCCCTCCAGGGCCCGCACCCGCTGCTCGAGATCGTCGTCGGTCTCCTTCATCTCCTGCAGCATCTTGCAGATCCATTTCACGTCCCGGTTGGTCTCGTAGATCATCTCTTTCGCCGTCTTCTCCTCGATCATGCCCCTCCCCCCGAATATCTGGCAGTAATATATCGATTAAGTATTTATTATTTTGAGTAATATTTTTAATTGCCTGTGATGCACCCGGGGAATTCCAGGCAGGAGAGGAGAGATGGGAGACTTTATCGAAACAAGCAACACCAAGACCGCTGTTCGGGAGCTCGCCGCCCCGATTGCGGATGTCGCCACCTTTGCGGGCGTCATCCAGGATGTGATCGACACCAACCCCTTCGGGTGTGTCGGCTACATGCAGGGCGGCGTGAACTACGACGGCGTGGAAAAGAACAGGGAGAGCTATACCGCGAGGATCAACTACGAGGACCTCGAGGCCAAGACGGTCGGGTCCATCTCGGCCAAGGCACCCAGCGTGGCGGCCTTCGCTGCCGTGGCTGCCGATCTTCTGGCCGACACCGATCTCGCCACCGCCATGGGCGGCGATGCAGTCCGGGCCTTCGACCGGGAGAGTTATTCCTGCCAGCTGAAGTGCCACGATGCCAACGGCGAGATCTACTACGTCACGTTCGGGCGTGATTCCGTGCGGATCACCTCCTACGAGGACGATGCCATCCGCACCACGGTGGAGACCTGGGCGGACACCGTTCCGGCCCTGGCCTGAGGGGAAAATACCCCTCTGGTTTTGAGGTGAGCTGATGGACAACGAGATCCTCATTGTGTGGATCTTCGTGGGGGCCGGCCTTTTGGGATATGTGGTGATCCCGGGCCTGCTCGTCATGTGGGATATGGTGCTGGACCATATCATCCGGTTCTAGGGAGAGTTGGGGGATTCCCCCTCTTTTTCGGGCTGAAATGCGGGTGATTTGGGCTTGTTTTTGGGTTTTTTGCAGTGGTCGGATGAGGTGTATATACTTGAGTATCTAAATAATACAATTATTGTGGTTTTTTTACCAAATGGGGCAATATTATAGCGGTTTCGCATTGGGCATTTAACGTCACATTTTCCATCTGACATACTTTACCCTGCGGTGAGGCGAGATCGTCGGTCTGAAGCAATCTATGAAGGGCGAAATATGGGCGATTTGGGTGAAATTTCTCTTATAAAGCCTTATCTCAACCAATCTTTTGTGAAGTCTGACTATGAATTGGTTTAAGGCATTTCCATTATGCGGAATGCCCGAGATGTGAATGAGGAATTGAATTCTCTTGAAATTTTGTTGTAGTGTGAACCATCTCGGATTTAATTGTAAACGGGAAAAGACAATCGATGTAAATTCAAGATGTAGAAAGGTAAAAATCGCTCTAATGTATGATACGAAGAATTTAAAGAAGTGCGAAGGTAAAAGAGAGTCGATTATGTTTTTAAAGACGTGAAATCCTCTTTAAAGACAAGTATTATTTTACTCAATTCCCCTACTGATCGTATCTTATTGATCCGGGTAAACCTACTGAATTCGCAAGAGCATCAAACGGCAATTTTAATATTGATGCAAGATTTTCGCATTCTTCATCACTTACAATCTCATAATTCAATAATTCAACACTTGGAAGTGCTATGAAATCTTTCTGAATTGGGATACTGTCAATATCGATGAAAGAATCCGAACGAGGCCGAACAAGGCCTTTGACACCAATTAAGTGCACAAAAATATATGCTGGAGGTTCGAGTTTCAACATTTTAAATATTCTTGCATATTGTTTTATTCCATCAATTATGCCCTCTTCAAGGCGGGTAATTTGCAAAGCTTGTTCTTTCTCATAAGATGATATAAATGAACTTACGGCTTCTATTACTCCATTTCTAAAAACTAAAACATATCCTCTTGAAGGATTACCATTCTGCCCTGGTGAATACGATATAAAGCCATCGGCAGTATATGCGGGATTTGACCCCAAAGAGAACAAAGGACGGAATGAAGTTGTACCAAGAACATTGAAATTATCAGGCATTTGTAGTTCAGTCGATGAAAGAGGGACAATATGTAAGATTATCTTGGGAAATTTATTCATCGGAAGAGGATAGTTATTTGAAAGAATTTCTGATAACCGTGTCTGAACAAATTCTTTTATTCGCGATATCTTTGATTCTGAAAGTGTAAATGCCGAACGAAGTTGATCAACATCTAATTGATATTTCCCATTGAATGCTCGAGCGAAAAATCTGGAACTCCCCTTATATATGACCATATGGGGATTAAGCCAGCTTTTCGGTATCCGAAACAAGAATACATATTTATCATCGGAGATTTCTATCTGCCTTATTGATATATTCGGAATGCGTGGGCGAATGCCGTCCCGAATCATGCCCTCTAATCGCCTGATCTCTTCATCGACATCCGCTACCTCCACACCGACTAATTCTTTTGGATAATGATCCTCCTCTCTAATACCATATATCAAATCACCACCATTTGAGTTTGCAAAAGAAGAAATATCGCTTAAAAATTCTTTTTTATTTCCATCCGAATTGCCTGGAAGTTCTTGTTTATATTCAAGAGTTTTCATTTCCAAAAAAGATTCATCAATTAAATGCTGTAGGTCTTTGACTTTTATCTCATCGATATTGCGTGGCAACATATACTTGACCCCCAGAAGATTACTGATATTATTTACTGTCAAGCATAATAAATGACTCATTTATTATACGGGAAGAATTACTCCAAATCCTTGAACCCATTGGGTAATAGCGAAGGATCCTCACATGGCTGAGGGTCACGGAAGGGATTCGAACCCTCTTTTCTTACAACCAGGCACGCCCGCCTTTGAGATCGACTTTCCGCCCCAACCAGCCGTGCGACTCCGCTCCTCGCTTCTCTCGTCGCTCCACTGCACGGCACTGCAAACACCACCATGCACAGGCG